>DUAG01000002.1 GCA_012960925.1 Candidatus Manganitrophaceae bacterium | reverse complement strand
ACAAGAAACTGCGACACGATGGTTATGGCTTTACAACAATAATCGGCCTAATATGGCGATTGGAGGAATTACACCCTATCAAAAATTGACGCTGGCAACACAGGCTCTACTTCTGTGAACCATTATTAATGGGGGGATTACCGATGAGCATCATCCCATCGACGCCGTCATCTTTCAGGTCCAAAAGGCGACCGGGGCCTCTCTACAGGTCGCCTTCGAGATCACAATGGTGGCCCACACGAAAGGCCGCGCCGCCTGTTTTACCGGGACAAGGGAAGAATGTGAAAGAGTGGCCAATATTTTAAAAGAGATAAACTTGATTGTCGAAATCGAACAGGCGGGGTAATTTCTAAAGTAAACCGTCAAGTCATCTGCAAGACAAGGCCAGAGGTCTTTTTGACGACCGAAGCGTACACCTTGTACGTTGAGGAGTCAAAAAGACCGATGACGCAGTATTGCAGGAAAATCGACGGTTTATAAATCTTGCTTGCAGTAGGGGCAGACCACCCATTCATCCTGAAGCCGTCTCTGGCAGGACGGACAACTGGACTGGCCGTCATATTTACAGTAGGGGCAGGCAATAAAATCCAGGTGAATAACTTTTCCGCAACTTGGGCAGGGAGTCTTGATGTCATCCTCCAGTGCAATGACCCGAAGGACTTCCTCCAGCGTAGTAATCCCTGCATTGACCTTTGAAAAACCCTCTTCGGCCATGGTCTTCATTCCTTGAAGCTCAGCAGCACGTCGAACCTCTTCCTCACTCCCACCAGAAGAAATCACCTCTTTCACCTTCGGTCCCAAGGGGAGTATCTCAAAAATCCCAATGCGGTCACGGAAGCCGGTAAATTTGCACTATTGGCACCCTTTCCCGCAATAGGAACGGGAAATAGCAGCGGGGTCAATATGACTTTCGATCTTCTTGATACGCTCCTTATCAACTGGAACCTCTTCCCGGCATTTCGTGCATATCTTTCGCACCAGTCTCTGAGCAACGATGCCCACCAGGGAGGTGGAAAGAATATATCTCGGTATTCCCATCTCCAACAGGCGCACAATGGTTGAAACCGAATCATTGGTATGAAGCGTGCTGACCACAAAATGCCCCGTCATGGCCGCCCGGATTGAAATCTCCGCCGTTTCAAGATCTCTGATCTCTCCCACAAGGATGACGTTGGGATCTTGCCTGAGTATGGAACGAAGACAATTGGCGAAGGTCAATCCAATGTCAGGTTTGACCTGTATCTGATTAAGGCCCTCGATATCATATTCAATCGGGTCTTCAACAGTCATAATATTGATTTTTTCAGAACGAATCTTATTGACAATGGCATAGAGGGTCGAGGTCTTTCCACTCCCGGTCGGACCGGTGACCAGAAGAATTCCCTGCTTCTTCCCGGATAAGTCCTCAAGCTGTTTTAATTCCTTTTCGCCCAGGCCCAGCCCCGTCAAGCTGGTCGGAACGGTCGACTGGTCCAGAATGCGGATAACGACCTTTTCTCCATAGTTGGTCGGGAGCGTGGAAATTCTCAAGTCAATATCACGGTTATCGAGCCGGATTCGGATGGCACCATCCTGCGGAAGGCGGCGTTCTGAGATGTCAAGTGAGGCAAGGACCTTGATTCTCGAGACAAGCGCCCCCTGGACCCACTTCGGAAGATTCATCTCTTCCCTCAGGATGCCATCCACCCGGAAGCGGACAGACAGACTCTTTCGCAGCGCATCGATGTGAATATCGCTCGCCCTCGCGGACACCGCCTTAATGAATATAAGATTGAACAGTTTTACGATCGGCGCCATCTGGCTCTTTTTCTTCAAGTCTTCTGAGCCATCTGAGCTAACGGTCTAGCCATGAGAGACGGTAGGGAGGATTTCTATCTTGGAGTCCTCAAACCTGCCATCGGTGGAATGGATGATATTTTCAACAGAATCGCCTAAATTATAGTGTTGCTGAATCGCGTTCAGGATCTCTTCCCGGGTAGAGATGAGAGGCTTCACCTCAAAATTACTGTGGAAACCAATATCCTTAATACACTCATAATCCAGGGGATCCGCCATCGCAACGGAAAGATACCTTCTGTTCACGTTGATCGGGATGCAAATATATTTCTGGGCCAGAGTTTCAGAGACATCGGGGTGGTCTCTAAGGTAACATACTCTATCCCCAACTGGCTCTCCAGGACATTATCAAAAACAAGATGTTCTGCTTCATGGATAATGTTATCCGCGAATGGGTAGAAAGGCAAGGAGCGAGCGAATTTGGTGGGAATTTAGTCGTTACGACGGGTGAATCAGGTAGTTCTTGCTCCCGAGGACAAGGGCCAGTCCCACGGCGATATCAATAACGCCTCGAACCAAATGAGGGGTCTCCAGTGCTCTCAATATCATCCCAAGCGCCATCATGCAGAGAATAAGGCCCCAACTCTTGAGACTGAAGGTCATATAGACGGGACTCTTTTCCGGAAGCGCCTGGATACGTTTTATATATCGACGCGCAACCTTCCTGAAAACAAAACGGCCTTTAATAAAACCGATACATAAAGCAATCGCCAGCCCCACCCACTGTGCCGTACCGGGAGAAGTTGGCCCTGTGTTCAGGACACTCAGGGAGCGTCCTCCGAAAAGAAGGCCACTCCCAACGATCAGGAGCATCGTCCCAACGGCTCCCCACCAGAAAAAAGCCACTTTCAAATGCATCTCTTTAGAAATATTCACACTTCACTCCTTCCGACGTTGCCTGAGTACCTCATACGCGACGATACCCAAGGCCACAGAAACATTAAGCGATGAGACATGCCCGCTCATCGGCATTGAAACCACCTGATCGCAGCGGTCCAGGATCTTCCGGCGGATTCCTTTCCCTTCGCTTCCCACCACCAAGGCGATTGGTCCCTTGAAATCATACTGATCGTAAGACATCGGAGCTCCGGAGTCCACTCCGACAATCCAGAGGCCCTCCTCCTTCAAACGGTCGATCACCGTGGAAAGATTAACAACCCTCGCAACCGGGAGATGGGAAAGTGCCCCCGCAGAGGCTTTTGAAACGACTGCGGTTAAGCCGGCTGCCCTTCTCTCCGGAATGATGACTCCATGCACTCCGACCGCATCCGCCGTCCGAATAATGGCACCCAGATTCCTCGGATCTTCGACTTCATCCAGGATGACCAGGAAGGGAGGGACCTTACCAGCTTTCGCAATCCGCAGAATGTCATCCAGGTTACTATAGGGTTCTGATGACAGGATGGCAACGATCCCCTGGTGCTTCGTGGTCCGGGCCATTCGGTCCAGTTCAACTCGATTTGCCGTTAAGAGAACAGTGTGACTCTCCCGTGCCAGGGAGCGGATCATCTCAATCTCCTTCCCCCGGCGATTTTGAAGGAGAAAAATCTTGTTCAGACAATTCTGATTTGATCGTAAGGATTCGAGAACCGGGTTAACGCCGTAAATCATCGGCTGTGCTTGATTCATCGTTTCACACGGGTCGTCCCGTCAGGACGATCTTCTATCGCAATCCTGGCCGCAGCCAACTGATCCCGAATGACATCCGACCGCGCCCAGTCCTTTTTCCGCCGCGCTTCCTCTCGCTCTTTGATCAGGCTCTGAACCTCCTCTTCATTAACGACGATTGGAACCGCTGACGTCAAGTTCATCTCCACGCTCTCAGGCACGACAATCTGTTTCTTTGAATCCCAGGCATGAAAGCGCCATCTCAAAGGAGATATCCGGAAGAGACCGAGGATCTCTCCACACCGTTTGAAAAGAGAAAGAGTGTCGGAAAGGTTGAATGGATCGCCTTTCGTAATCCGAATATTGACCTCCGCACGTAGGCCCTGTAACACGGAGATTGCTTTTGCCGTATTAAAATCGTCGTCCATCGCGGCATCAAACTCAGACTGAAACCGGGACCATTCACCGTTTTTTGTATCGCCACTTTCTTTCTTTTTCTCTTGGAGTTCCTCCAGTTTTTGAAAAAGGGTATACAGATTATCCAGCCCTTTCTTGGCGACACCCAGGCTATAGTCAGAAAAGTCAATGGGCGAGCGGTAGTGGGTCGAGAGAAGATAGAAACGGACAACTTCTGCCGTGATCTCCTCTGAGAACTGAGATGATTTCTCAAAAATCTCTCTGACCGTAAAAAAGTTTCCGAGAGATTTAGACATCTTTTCATGGTCTATCGTGACAAAGCCATGATGGACCCAACACTGTGAAAACTCTTTATCAGTATATCCCTCTGATTGCGCGATTTCATTCTCATGGTGCGGAAAAATCAAATCCTTCCCTCCACCATGGATGTCAATTGTCTCCCCCAGATGTTTGATCGCCATGGCGGAACATTCAATATGCCATCCCGGCCGGCCCATTCCCCAAGGGCTATTCCAGGCCGGCTCTCCCGGTTTGGACCCCTTCCACAACGCAAAGTCGAAGGGACTCCGCTTCCTTTGATCGATTTCGACACGGACACCTGCTTCCATCTCCTCAAGCTTCTGTTTCGACAACTTGCCATAGGATGGGGAATTTTTCACGGCAAAATAAACATTGCCTTCGACCGAATAGGCCAGGCCCTTTGAGATCAGTCGATCAATCAACCCGACCATCTCTCCGATATGTTCGGTCGCCCTGGGTGAGATGGATGGAGGATGGACCCCCAGCCGGGACATGTCCCGTTCATAAGAATCGATGAAGGACTCCGAAATCTCTTTCCAGTCTTTTCCTTCCCGATGGGCGCGTTCAATGATCTTATCATCGACATCGGTATAGTTCTTTACGTATTTAACTTCAAACCCCTTGTACTCAAGGGTGCGCCTGATGACATCAAAGACAATGGCAGAACGCGCGTGGCCCAGGTGACAGTCATCGTATACTGTCATCCCGCAAACATACATCGTGACCTTCCCCGGAACGCGGGGAGAGAAGGGTTCTTTTTTCCCTGAAAGCGAGTTGTTAATACGTAACATCATTCCTTTTCCAGGCGTAGGCCCCCACAAGAGGAACAAAAACACATGCGCTCAATTCCTCCTCAAGGATTCCCTTCTCCTCTCTCACCACCCGCTTCAAGACCTGGGAGGCTCTTCCTCCGATCGGAATGACCAGACGGCCCCCGATCTTGAGCTGCTCAATCAGTCGGATAGGGATTTCAGGTGCCCCCGCCGCAACGAGAATGACATCAAAAGGGGCCTCCTCCTTCCAGCCGTAGGTTCCATCCTTCAGACGAATGACAACATTCAGATACTGTAAGGATTCCAGTATCTTCCTCGCCTTATACGCCAGGCCCTTGATGCGTTCTATCGAGAAAACCCGCGCACTTAACTCTGCCAATACGGCCGTCTGATAACCTGATCCGGTCCCAAGTTCCAGGACTTTTTCAGAACCGCTTAACGATAAGGCCTCCGTCATCAAGGCCACCATGTAGGGCTGCGAGATCGTCTGCTTCTCCCCAATCGGAAGCGCGTAGTCCCCGTAAGCCCGGTGCTGAAGCGCTTCCTCAACGAAAAGATGGCGGGGAACCTCTCGCATCGCCGCCAGGACCCGCTCCTCCTTGATCCCTCTTTTTATAAGCTGCTCATCGACCATCCGCCGACGGACTGTTTCAAAATGGAGCATTTCGTTCTCTCGTCACTCCTTACATCGTTATACTGGCAGGGATTTCGTTTGTTTCCGGGAGAGCGTCAGACGGAACAGTCTGTTCTGACAGGTTTCCGGCCAGGTCTTCCTGTCGATACAAGACTGTACCGATATTAAACCGCTCGCCTGAACAAAGGGTTAGTGCTCAGAATCGCGAAGTTCCTCAGCCCAGGAAGAAAGGGTATCAAGCGCCCGGTAATCCGTTAAGTCGAGATGGAGCGGCGTCACTGAGATTATCCCGTGCGCAAGGGCTGCCTGATCTGTATTCTTCCTTCCTTCTTCCCAGGTCATCCCGTTCAAACCGATCCAATAGTACTTTCTCCCTCGGGGATCCGTCTGTTCATGAATCGCCCCTTCATCGAAAACACGTTTTCCCAAGGATGTGACCCGGACCCCCTGGATATCCTCAGAGGGACAATTCGGAACATTAACATTCAGGAATCTCCCTTTTTCCAAACCACGTTCCAGGACAAGACGCGCCAGGCGAAGGGCAAAACGGGCCGCTGTTTCAAAGTGATATTTTCCCTGCGTATGAAGCGCTCTGTCCAGGTCCGGTTGGGAAAAGGCCAGGGAAGGGATTCCAAGCAACGTCCCCTCCATGGCGGCTGAAACCGTTCCGGAATAGGTGACATCATCCCCAAGGTTTGCCCCCTTATTGATTCCGGAGACGACAAGGTCTGGAGGTTTCCCTTTCAGGAGGTGGAGTACGCCAAGATTCACACAATCTGTCGGGGTCCCATTCACACTGAAAACCCTCGACCGAACCTCTTCCACACGCAAAGGCTTATGAAGCGTCAGCGCATGGCTGGCCGCATTTCTCTCTCTGTCAGGGGCAACGACAGTAACATCTCCCAGGGCTTTGAGCGCTTCTGCCAGACAATGAAGACCAGGGGAGTGGACACCATCATCATTGGAAACCAATATGACAGGATTATTCAAACCAGAAAAACTCTCTTTTATTACGCATAAACAAAAAAAGCTGCCAAGCAGCTTTTTAGAAGTTTCAGTCACACCAGGAGAAACAGCCCCCGTATCCACGCCTCTTGGACACTAGGTCCAACCGGCTGATCTTCTTTCCTTGGTCGGGACGACTGGATTTGAACCAGCGACCTCTCGCACCCCAAGCGAGTGCGCTACCAGGCTGCGCCACGCCCCGATCAACGTAAGATGTGGAGCAACTCCTCCAATTCTCTCTTCACGGTGTGAATCGCATGATTCACCTTGCCCATTTTGCCATTGGGTACGCTCAAACCCTCTGCTCGAGAAGGCCGGACCAGCCTTCTTCTCGCCCCTGAAATCGTCAAACCTTCTTTATATAACAATCCTTTAATCCTTAAAATAAGATCAATTTCTTTTCTGGTATAAACACGCTGATTCCCCTTACTCTTCCTGGGACGAAGCCGAGAGAACTCCGTCTCCCAAAAACGGAGAACGTACGATTCGAGCCCGGTCATCTCGCTGACTTCACCTATTTTATAAAACAACTTCTCCTGCATCGACTTCTCCTGACTACGATGCGCCTCAGTCAGACTCCCGCCCTAGGAGCCTGACGGAAAAATAGGGTCGCAAGGAAATAAATGGAAAATAGAGACAAGTTAAGAGATGATTTGAGGAGAATAGTTCCATATTTAACGCCTATCATCTGAAAATGTGCCTATTTGCCATCCCCGCAGTATATTCCTTATTTCTTCGACTGGCTCGAGGGCGGGGATTTCGCTCGCTATGCGGATTCACTTGTTTACATACTTCTTAAAAACCTGGCTCGGTCGAAAGGTAACAACCTTTCGAGGTGAAATCCCGATCTCCTCTCCTGTTTTGGGGTTTCTTCCCTTCCTCGCCTTCTTGTGACGAACAATAAAATTTCCAAAACCGGCAATCTTGACCGTCTCTCCTTTTTTCAAAACCTCCTTGATCAAATTGAGGATCACCTCGAGCATATCGGCCGATTCTTTTTTTGAAATACCGACCTTTTCAAAAACCTCGTTGGCAATATCGGCTTTTCTCATCCTTACCTCATTTAGTTGTCTGTCCGTCTACTTTAAGACAAGGTGTGACGGAAAATACACCCGTGACTCCCTTATCAAATGATCCGACAAGGAATAAAATTGCTCATAAAATACAATAGGTTACCCATAATGTCAAGTTTTTTGTTTGCCCCTCATTCCGCGATTGAGGAATAAAAAACTGACGATTTTGAAGAACCCTGTTCAGAGAGACGGGGATTTCGCTCGCTGTGCGTGTTTCGGAGAGGGACAAGGTCAAAAATAAAAATCACCACCGTCCGGCGAATCTTCGAGAAGTTCGATGAGATAATTTATGATTTTCTCAACCTCAATTTTTTTCGTTTCTCCGGTGCGCCGATTTTTAACCTCGACGAGACTTTCATGGAGGTTATTCTCGCCAATGATGACTTGATAAGGAATCCCAAGGAGATCCGCATCATTAAACTTGACCCCGATCCGTTCTTTTCTATCCTCCAGAAGGGTCTCCACTCCGGCCTGTAAAAGAGAGCTGTAGATCAATTCAGCAGACATCATCACCCGATCCGATTTTTCCTGAACCGGAATCACATGTACCGAAAAAGGCGCAATCGGCATCGGCCAGATAATGCCTTTATCATCGTGGTTCTGTTCAATGGCCGCCGCCATGATTCGAGAAACTCCGATACCATAACACCCCATCTCGAAAAACTGCTTCTTTCCATTTTGATCAAGAAAAGTTGCCTTCATGGCCTCACTGTACTTGGTCCCAAGCATAAACACGTGGCCAACTTCAATTCCCCGGTCGATTACAATCGCCTGTCCGCAGCGTGGACAGGGATCACCCGCGACCACGTTTCGGATGTCTTCATAACGACCCACCTTAAAGTCCCGTTCCGGGTTTACATGAAGATAGTGTGTATCTTTCTCATTTGCCCCAACAACCACATCCATCATCGTCTCAACAAGTCGGTCCGCAATAATCTCCACATCCTTCAATCCCACCGGACCAGAAAACCCGGAAGGTCCGCCCGTGACCTTCTGAACGGTTTCAGTATCCGCCAATACCAGTTCAGAGACCTTGAGAAGCCGTTTGAGCTTGATTTCGTTCACCTGATGGTCGCCACGCACCAAGACAGCGACGGGATGGCCGTCCGCAAGAAAGAGGAGGGTCTTCGCCAGTTGTTCTACAGACACTTTCAAAAAAGTGGAAACCTCTTCAACCGATTTCATGCCAGGTGTCTCCACTCGCTTCTTGTCAGAAACCTTTTCCCGTTCCACCCCCTCTGAATCTGTCTTTACAAGCGCCTCGGCCCGCTCTACATTGGCCGCATACTCACAGGCCGTGCAGGAGGCAATCCCCTCCTCTCCGGTACTGGCCAGGACCATGAATTCGTGAGACGAGGAACCGCCGATCAAGCCAGTATCCGCCTCGACCGCACGGAAGTGAAGGCCGAAACGTTTAAAAATCCGGTGATAGGCATCATACATCCGGCGGTAACTCTCCTTCGCTCCTTCCGCATCGGCATCGAAGCTGTAGGCATCCTTCATGATAAACTCGCGACCGCGCATCAAACCAAAGCGGGGCCGGATCTCATCTCTGAACTTGGTCTGAATCTGATAAAGATTGACAGGAAGCTGACGATACGAGCGAATTTCCCCCCGGACCAGGTCTGTAATGACTTCTTCGTGGGTTGGACCGAGGCAAAAATCACGAGCATGCCGATCCTGAAGGCGCATCAACTCTTTTCCATATTGGTCCCATCGGCCTGTCTCCCGCCAAAGTTCCGCCGGCTGGAGCGCCGGGAGGAGAACCTCCAGCGCACCCGCATTGTCCATCTCTTCCCGTACAATTCTTTCAATTTTGGAGAGAACCCGCAACCCAAGAGGCAGGTAGGAATAAATCCCGGAAGATACCTTACGAACCAAACCCGCACGCAGCATCAATCGGTGACTGACGATCTCCGCATCGGCCGGATCTTCCCGAAGCGTGGGGATAAAAACCTTCGTATGACGCATTTATTCGCTCGCTTTCATTAGGAATCGCTGTGGTTTGAAGTCCTTACTGAAATATTGGATCTTTGTCAGGCCGGACAGGGGGTTCTATCCCTTCCTTTGTTTCTGCCTCTTTTTTCTTCTCTTGCCGCTCTTTCACCACCTGCTCAACCTCTGCGATCAAGACCGCCTCTAATTGTGCCGAGGGGACCTTTCGGATGACCTCCCCGTGCCGAAAGAGAAGGCCGACCCCCCTCCCGCCTGCGATACCGATATCGGCCTCCTTCCCTTCACCAATACCGTTCACAACACAGCCTAAGATTGAGATGTCTATGGACTCAGTGATATGGCTGAATTTCTGCTCCAGGCGGGTCGCAAGCTTGATGACATCAATCTCCAGTCGTCCGCAGGTCGGACAGGCAATGATATTGACCCCGCGTTTTCGTAAATTAAGCGCTTTAAGGATTTCAAATCCGACTCGGACCTCCTCAACCGGATCCGCCGCAAGTGAAATTCGGATGGTATCGCCAATCCCCTGAGCCAGTAGAAGGCCCAGTCCAACCGCTGATTTAACACCCCCAGTGATGGGAGTCCCCGCTTCAGTGATACCCAGGTGGAGAGGATAATCTGACTGGCTGGAGAATAACCGGTAGGCCTCAACAGCCAGACCCACATGGGAGGCCTTGAGAGAAACCTTCGTGTCGAAAAAATTGAGTGATTCTAAAATAGCGACATGCCGCCGGGCCGACTCGACCATCGCCTCTGCGGTTGGATACCCATACTTTTCGAGGAGATCACTCTCTAATGAACCGGCATTGACGCCAATACGGATCGGGACCTGCCGCTCCGCCGCAGCCTTGACCACCTTCTCGATACGATCACGGGAGCCAATGTTCCCGGGATTAAGCCGGAGACCCTCCACCTCTGCATCCAGCGCTGCCAAGGCCAGACGATAATCGAAGTGGATATCCGCAATCAGGGGAATACCGATCTGTGACCGTATTTTGGGGAGTGCTTGAGCCGCCTCGCTGTCGGGAACTGCCACGCGAACGATCTCGCAACCCGCTTCCTCCAGTCGATGAATTTCCGCAAGTGTTGAAGCAATATCGCGCGTGTCGGTCGTTGTCATTGATTGAACGACCACGGGCGCATCTCCGCCAATCTTGACGGATCCAACAGAGATTTGTCTTGTTTTTCGGCGCAGGCTCTTCAGATTGCTGATCAAATGTCTGTCTTCCCCTAATTCCGATATTTCGGAATTAGAAACCGCCGATTCGCCTGAAGATACTGCGTTATCAGCCATAAAGTCTTCTCACCGTACAGGTAAGTACGCCTCGGCCGCCCTTATGGCCTCTGGCCTTGTATTTCAAACGACTTGACGGTTTCACCCAAGATCAACCGCTGATCTTGGGTCTTCTATTGTGGTTTTATGAGAAAACGCATGATGTCATTATAGAAAGCGAATACCATCAAAGAGACGATCAGGAATAAACCAACCTGCTGGGCAATCTCTCTCTTTTTTAAGCTTAAGGGACGCCCCAGAATCGCTTCTATGGTGAAAAAGAGGAGGTGACCTCCGTCCAGAACAGGAATCGGAAGGAGATTGAGGATTCCTAAATTAATACTGATCAAGGCGGTAAAAAAAGCCACATTCGTGAGGCCGCGGGCAGCAGAATCCCCAGCCAGTTTTGCGATAAGGATGGGACCCCCGATATTATCGCTTGAAATTCTCCCCTGAATCATTCTTACGATTCCGAGAAACGTCAGCCGCATCACCTCACCCGTCTTCTGTGCCCCGAGGGAAATCGCACTGAAAACACTATAGTGCATTTTGAAGGAATCTCCCGTTGGAATGATCCCGATGAGCCACACAATCTTCGGATCGCCCAGGAGATCCTTGACCTCTTTCATTTCAGGGGTAATGATCAGATCCATTTGACTGCCATCTCGTTCCACAATGAAACGAAGTTCCCGGCCCCCTTCTTTTTGGAGCACCTCTCGAATCATTTCCCATTCCGTAATGGATTGCTCCCCAATGGAAATAATCCGGTCACCCGATTTCATCCCGCCCTGCCCCGCCGGAGAATCCTCCTGGACCTCTCCGACATCCGCCGTCAGACGGGGAATACCTCCCATGAAAACACCCGCAAAAATAAAAAAAGCAAGGAGGAGATTAAAAACCGGACCTGCGATGACGATGGCAATCCGCTTACTCACCTTCTGCGCAAGAAAGGATCGCTCCACATCCTCTGGAGCAACCTCCTCATTCGGATCATCTCCCAGCATTCGGACAAAGCCCCCCAAGGGAATGATCGACACACAATACTCGGTAGGACCCCATTTCTTGGACAATATCTTTGGGCCAAAGCCAAGAGAGAAGGTCTCAACCTGAACACCACACCACCTTGCGATAATATAATGACCAAACTCGTGGACAAAGACCAATACCCCCAGGACCAGCACAAAAGCCACGATGGACGTTAAACTAAACATGGCAGAACTCCTTTGTTCGTTCCCCGAAAAAAAAACTCTTGAGTAACAAAATTAAGCGGCATATTTCGAAATCCATTTTTGACCTTCCCTGCGCGCCCACTGATCGACCCCAATGACGTCATCCAATGTCTCGATGGACTGAGGGGAATGGGACGCCATCGTCTGCTGGACCACCCGTGCGATTCCCCCAAAATAGATCTTCTCAGCGAGAAAGGCCGCGACGGCTTCTTCGTTCACCGCATTCAGGACGGAGGGAAGCGTCCCCCCACCTTTCAGGGCGTCATAGGCACAGGTGAGCAATGGGAAAGCCTTTCGATCCGGTTTTTCAAAAGTCAGCGTCCCGATTTCCTCCAATCGAAGTGATGGGAGCGATAGTGGTGCCCTTTCAGGATAATGCAAAGCATAGGAGATGGGAACACGCATATCGGGAAGGCCCATTTGCGCCACAACAGATCGGTCCACAAACTCCACCATGGAGTGGACAATGCTTTGGCGGTGTATCACAACATCTATTTTTTCATGCGGCGTGTCAAAAAACCATCGCGCCTCGATCACCTCGAGACCTTTATTCATCAGTGTTGCAGAATCGATCGAAATCTTCGGCCCCATCTTCCAGTTTGGATGTGCAAGCGCCACGGCCGGAGAAACCTTCTCCTTCATCTCCGGCGTGAAATCAATAAGCGGTCCTCCTGAGGCCGTCAGGATAAGTCTAAGCACATCTTCATGACGTTCGCCGGACAAAACCTGAAAAATAGCAGAATGTTCACTGTCTATCGGTATAAGAGGTACATTCCGGGATCGCGCCTCTTTCTGAATGATCTCGCCCGCCATAACCAGCGTTTCTTTGTTTGCCAGTGCGACGACTTTATTGTTCTGAATCGCCGCGAGGGTCGGGAGAAGGCCGGCCGCCCCGACGATAGCAGAGACGACAAAGTCACATTCCGGGAAACGGGCCACCTCAACACAGCCCTCCATTCCCGACAGCACCTCTGTCCCGGAACCATTCAACCGCTTTGAAAGGGCCGCCGCCGCAACTTCATCGATCAAAGAAACGACCTTCGGTCGAAATTGCTTGATGAGCGTTTCAAGTTTAACATCGTTGGATCGTACCGTCAAACCAACAACCCGGAACCGATCAGGGAAACGGCCGATCACATCAAGGGTGTTCATGCCGATCGACCCGGTGGCGCCTAAAATTACAATGTTTTTCATTCTGTTAAACCAAGCCAGCCATCAATCCCCAAGATCCACGATTGGATCTCGGGATAAACCGCATAAGTCACCTGAAAGAAAAGGCCAGAGGCCATAAGGACGATCGAGCCGTACTCACTTGTACGGTGAGGAGTCCATTGGCCGATAACGAAGTAATTTTAGGCGAATCGGCGGTTTCTCATTCTGCAATCGCGGAATTAGGGTCAATCAAAATCCTTTTACAGAGAACAGATAATAATAGAACACCGGCGCAGCAAAGGCAATACTGTCCAGTTTATCATACAAACCTCCATGCGCCGCAACCAGACTGCTTGAGTCTTTGACGCCGGCACTCCGCTTAAAGAGTGACTCGGTGAGGTCTCCCAACTGGCCGAAACCGCCAAGAAGGAGAGAAATAAACAGGAGTTCGCCCCAGGAAAACATCGGGAGAAAAGTCAATTTGGCCAGGCTGCCTCCCAGGAAACTTCCCAGCAAACCCCCTATAGAGCCTTCAACGGTCTTGTTGGGGCTGACCCTTGGATAGAGTTTCCGCTTACCGATTGCCTTCCCGATATAATAGGCCCCGGCATCCCCTCCCCAGATCACAAGAAGGAGAAAAACAATCAGAAATCTTCCGTCCGGGATATGGCGAATAAAGATGAGGTGGCTTAAAAACCCGGAGATGTACAACACACCCAGGAACAGGACGGCCGAATCGATCAGAGCCGACTTGATATCACGAAAAGAAAAAAGAGTACATATCAATACCCCCATTAGCACGAAAAAAATGACCATAGCGATCGGGAAAAGGGGTTCTTCAACAAGGCTGGCCTTTTGAAAAAAAGAGATCGAAAGCAAAAACCCGAGTCCCAACCCAACAGCTACAGTCCGATTGGCTCCTCCCTTAAAGAAAAGCCGGTAAAATTCATACTGCACCCGGAGAATAATGACGGATACAAAAAGAAAAAAGAAAAAGGGGGGCAGAAACCGCAGGAGAGCGTAAAGAATTGGAAGTAGGATAAAGGCAATCGCCAGACGGCTCTGTTTGATATTCAACCCATGCTCCAGTGATTGGCTTTCCTCTTGAGGAGATCTTCACGCCACGTAAGAATCATTGCGATTCTTTGGCTGCCCGATACCCCTGCTTCCATTTCGAGACAAGACCAAAACGGCGTTCCCGTTGTTGATAACCTAGAAGGGCAAGAAGAAAGTCCTCTCGCTTGAAGTCGGGCCAGAGTACCCGGGTAAAGTAAAGCTCGGTATAGGCCAACTGCCAAAGGAAGAAGTTGCTGATCCTGACCTCTCCACTGGTCCGAATCATCAGGTCGGGATCTGGGATGTCCCCAGTATATAGATATTCAGAAAAGAGGGTCTCATCCAGGTCCTTTACCGAGATCTTCTCCGTACGAAGGTCTTCAGCCAGCCGTTTCACCGTATCTACAATTTCTGTCCTTCCCCCATAACTCAAGGCCAGGACAAGGGTCATCTTTTTATTATCCCTGGTTTTTTCTTCCACTGATTGAATCAGGTCGGCAACGGCACCTGGGAGGCGATCAATCTGTCCAACGGCTCTGAAGCGAATCTCATTGGACATCATGGTTTCGACCTCTTTCAGCAGATACCGCTTCAGGAGCGTCATGAGCTGGTTAATCTCAGGTGCAGGACGGCTCCAGTTTTCATTTGAGAATGCATAAAGGGTAAGAATACTGATCTCCAGTTCACGCGCAAGGGTGATGACTTCCCGCACCGCCTGTATCCCTCTCCGGTGACCCTCAATGCGGGGAAGACGCTTCCGGGCCGCCCAGCGGCCATTCCCATCCATGATCACGGCCACATGCCGGGGGAGATTTTTTAAATCGAGCTCCGTAAGGATCGACTTTTCTTCGGGGCCTTCCGATCCATTGCCTGAATCATGAGTCCTGAATATTTCATTCTTCATAGATCATCAACACCTATTCTTCACCGGGTTCTTCCTGACGTTGCTGCTCGAAAAGCTGGTATTGCAAGTGCTCAAGAATAAGATCACTCTCCTCGGATTGATTGATCAGGATATCCATCTTTGTCAACAGACTCTCAGATTCTGTATTGTGAATCTGTAAATTCATGAGAAATTTTTTGCCTGTTCGAGATGTCTCCAGTTTGATCAAGTAGTGGTTATTTCTTTTACGTGCAGCATTCTCGGAAGCCTGCGCGGGAAGACTGTCGACTCGAAAACGTCTGGTTTCCACCAGGGCGGAGACCAGTTCATCCATCAGGAAAGCCTCATCTCCTTCGTAAATTGATACGGCGAGACGTATCCGGGTGGCCGTAATACGGACAAGATCCCCCTCACGTATTGCGCCGGACGTTTTAACAATCTTCGTGGTCAGGCTCTCCTCTTTGAATTCTCTGACCTCGATCAACCCGAGTTCCTCTTCAAACTTTCCCAGGACTCTCCCTGTGAGGGGATGGATGAAGGCCTCCTTTTCCCGGTATACGGTCAGAAGGGTTCCCTTGGAAAAACCTTCCCTTTTTCCGAGACTCACTTCAACAAAGTCACCATCAATGCGGATTACCTTTCCAAGAACCTTCGGAAAATAGGTCGCGACCGCTTTTGCCACATCATCGATACTCCCTTCGATGACACCATTGGGCAAGGCACCTTTTCCAGGACCGGCGAGCGTCGTAGAAAACCCATCAACTGGAGACAATATTAAAGAGAAGAAAATGATGACAAATTTCAGAACCATGTGATCACCATCAGGAATAATCGCACTTTTTGAACACGCAAGCGAGCGTAACCCACGCCCCTCTGGGGCGGGGCTCTTCAAAATATTCTTATACGGGTGAGAAGTCAAATCTTTCATCTGAACCCAGACTTAATCAGAGCCTCCTTAACTCTTCGTCACTTCATTTCTTTTAAAATTCCGCCCAGGATAGAAAGCATCTGATCAATTTCTGAACGGCGAATCGTCAGGGGAGGGATCAATCTAAGGGTATTTTCCGATGTCCGATTCAGCAAAAGACCTTGCGTCATTGCCTTCTCGATGATCTCCACCACAGGGACAGACAGATCAAAGGCGACCATCAATCCCTTTCCTCGCACCGCCGTCACCAAAGGGTAGTGACGTTGAAGTCGGGTGAGACGATCCACCAGGTATTCTCCCCGTTGCCGCACCCTCTTTAAAAAGATCTCGCCCCCCGTCAGCCTTTCCATCACCTGGATTCCTGCGGCACAGGCAAGCGGGTTTCCGCCAAAAGTCGTCGCGTGGCTTCCGGGTGTAAATGATTGTGCCACCGCCTTGGTCGCCAGCATCGCACCGATCGGAAAACCTCCCCCCAAACCCTTGGCGACGGTGACGATATCTGGCCTGATTCCTTCACCCTCGTAAGCGAAAAGCCGACCGGTTCTCCCCATACCAGTCTGTACCTCATCAAGAATCAGGAGAATTCCCTCTGCATCACATATCTTTCTGATACGGGCAAAATATCCCTTTTTTGGGACACGAACACCCCCTTCTCCCTGAATGGGTTCCAGGAAAACAGCAGCCGTCTTTGGGGTAATCGCCTTTTGGATGGCCTCTGCATCGTCGAAGGGAACATGTTTAAACCCCCGGAGAAGCGGCTCAAATCCCTTTTGATATTTTTCCTGTCCTGTGGCGGAAAGCGCCGCCATGGTCCTGCCATGAAAAGCACCTTGCGCGCCAATAATTTCAAAGCAGGGCGTCCTCCGGTGCTCTTTTGCCCACTTCCTGGCCAATTTTATGGCCGCTTCATTCGCCTCAGCACCGCTGTTGCAAAAAAATACCTTGTCGGCAAACGAATGGGCAACGATTTTTTTTGCCAATTCAATCTGTGGAATATTATAGTAGAGGTTGGAAACATGGATCAGGATTTCGGCTTGTTTTTGAATCCCCTTCACAAGGCGGGGATCACAGTGTCCCAAGCTGTTGACGGCAATCCCGCTGACAAAATCGAGATACCGCTTCCCTTCAACATCAATGACGACCGCGCCGTCCCCCTTCAACAGGACAAGGGGGAAACGGGTATAGGTCGGCATCAAAACCTGCTCACCCGTCTTAATCCAGGCCTTTGATTGTTTCCGCTTTTCCAATCTATCCCTCCGAGAGGACTTTTTATACCATAGCCGCTTCTTGAGAAGCAATATCACTCAGGGGACCCTAATTCCGCGATTGCGGAATTAGAAACCGCCGATTCGCCTGATAATACTGCGTTATCGGCCAACAGACTCCTCACCGTACGGGTGAGTATGCTTCGATCGTCCTTATGGCCTCTGGCCTTGTCTTTCAGGCAACTTGGCGGTTTGCCCCAAGGTCAATCGCTGATCTTGGGGGGGGGGAGGATTGTGCGATAATCCTTTGATTGAAGAAGGGAACGATTTTCTCCACCGGGAGCGGGCGACTGATCAGATAACCTTGGACCGCGTCACACTGGTTCTCACGCAAAAAACGAAGTTGTTCTTCTGTTTCCACACCTTCAGCAATAACCTGCAATCTTAAGCTATGTGATAGAGAAATAATCGCCTTAGTGATGAGGGCATCATCCGGATCATTAAGAATATCCTGTACAAAGGACTTGTCAATTTTCACCGATTCTATTGGGAAACGCTTCAAATAACCCAAGGAAGAATAACCGGTACCGAAATCATCAATCGAGAGCCCTATTCCTACCTCCCTCAAGCGCTTCTGCCTTGTGATCACCTCCTCAACATTTTTCATCAAGATAGACTCTGTGAGTTCCAACTTCAGGCAGTGCGGGTTTAGCCCAGTTTCATCAATCACTCCAGACACGGTTTTCACAAAACCCTCTTGTTCAAATTGAGGCGCAAAAACATTCACTGAAATCGTCAGGTCTGCTCCCAGTTGCCCTTGCCATACCTTCGCCTGGGCACAGGCCGTCCGGAGCACCCACTCTCCAATGGGTAGAATCAAGCCGGTCTCTTCCGCGAGAGGAATATACTCATCAGGAGGAATATATCCCCATTCAGTATTATTCCAACGCAATAATGCTTCAAAACCGATGATCTTGTCACTCTGAAGATCCACCTGTGGCTGATAATGGAGTGTCAACTCATTCCGCTCCAATGCCTTGCGCAAATTGCTCTCCAGGTCAAGTCGCTTGAGTGCGAGGACATTCAAGGATTCAGAGTAAAAATTAAAACTATTTCCTCCACGATTTTTTGCCTGATACATGGCCATATCAGCTTGTCTTAACAGTGCGTTCGGATTGTCACCATCCTCAGGATAAATGGCGATCCCCATACTCCCGGAGATATAAAATTCGCGCCCTTTGACCACGACCGGACTGGATATGGCATCAATAATACGCTTTGCAACCTTAATAATTTCCTCTCTCTTTTTAAAGTTTGTGAGGAGAATTGTAAATTCGTCACCTCCCAACCGTGCCAGAGGGACCAACACTTCTTTACCGATATTAACCCTGGACACAATATCAGAATTCCTTATCTGTTTAATCAGGATATTAGAAATTTTTTTAGATACTCATCCCCCGCACTGTGCCCAAAGGTATCATTGATATGCTTGAACCCATCCAGATCCAGGTACATTAGGCGAGCTTCTGATGATTTCTCTGTGCAAGATGCAGGGTTCGGGTCAAATAATCCAGGAAGAGCTGCCGGTTCGGCAAACCCGTCAGGGTATCGTAGTAGGCCAACAGCCGAATTTCTTCTTCGGCTTCCTTCCGTTGCGTAATATCCTGGATCGTACCCAGCATGGCGATTGACTTTCCCTTACTATTCAACTCGGGTCTCCCCTGTTGCTGCACAAAATGCTCACGTCCATCAGGCAAAATAATACGGTAATCAATGCTGTAAAGCTTGTTTTCAGACAACGCATCATGGACAGTATCTTCTATTGACGCCCGATCATCAGGATGAACACAAGCCATGAATTGCTCGTACGAAAGAAGGCGTTCGTTCTTTTCCAGTCCAAAGATATGGTAGAGTTCATCTGACCAATATTCGGAAAAAACAAATGAACCCGTTAGTCCTGAGAGAAATGGTTGGAAACGTGAAGTTCTTCCATTCCGATAAGATTGACAACTCCCCCCCCTTAGTTATAAGATAATCGATACTTTTATAGGAGCGGAATTGTCACCAGAAAAAGATCTCAAAACGATTTTAGACAAGCTTCAATATGCCGACAGTGCTCAGGTACAAAGACAGCTTGTTGACCAGACGCTACAGGTCAAAATCCGCATGGGCCAGATCAAACGAAAACTGGTCGTTATGAGTGGAAAGGGGGGCGTCGGGAAAAGCATGACAACAACCAACCTGGCGCTCGCTTTCTCCCGACTGGGACACCGGGTTGGCGTCCTGGATGTTGATCTCAATGGCCCCTGCATCCCGAAGATGTTGGGCATGAAGGGACGGTTTGAAATCACCCCGGACGGCGCAATCCCCCCTGTCGGCCCAAGAGGGATAAAAGTCGCCTCCATGGACTTTTTCCTGAAGGAAGAGAACTCATCCGTTCAATGGAAGGGTCCCATGGAACTCTCTCCTGTCTGGCTTGGGCTGATGGAGATGAATGTCATTCGGGAATTCCTTTCCGATATTGTCTGGACCGATGTCGATTATCTTCTCGCAGACCTTCCTCCCGGCGCAGCGGCGGACAAACCGCCCGTGATTGCCGGATTTATTCCGGAACTGGACGGGGCCATCGTCGTCACCACCCCCTCGGAAGTGGCCATGACCGTTGTCAAGAAATCAATCGGTTATGCTCGGGATGTGGGCATCCCGATTATCGGACTTATTGAAAATATGAGCGGGGCCCTGTGCCCAAAATGTGATGAAGAGGTTCCTTTTTTTGATGGAGGGTCTGAGGATCTCTGTGCGGAACTCGACGTCCCCTTATTGGGAAAAGTTCCCTTTGATGCGCAACTTGCGAAGGCCTGTGACCACGGCATACCGCTTCCGGACAACCATCGGATTACAAAATATTTTGATGATATTGCAAAAAAGATTCAGAAATCCCTGGGAACCAAGAAAATTCTGGCAGAAGAATCGTTACGGAGGAGCCAATGAAATTTGTTTGTATGAAATGTGAAAGCTTTATGGCCTTTGAAAAGGTCCAAACCCCTGGAGAACAATCGCTTGGCGTCACTTTTGGCTGTCCCACATGTGGGATGAAGGTTGCCATGGTCACCAATCCGGGGGAGACTGCAATGGTTCAGGCCCTGGGTGTGAAACTGGGAGGAAGGACGGCTCCCGCGACACCGATGGAACATACCCGTGAAAACCTCAAGGAAGTGGCTGAAACCGTGTCTTCTCCTGGCGTCCCGTCTGCGGCTGTGCAACAGGAGATGTTGAAGACCGAGATGACAAAGGCTGAGAAGGCGGAAGCCGGGGGCTGTCCATTTTCAAGCATGGTTGCCCAGATGGAGGGCGGTACGACCGCGACGGAGGAAAAACAGACGGAGGTGATCTGGACACCGGAAGCCCTGGAACGTATTGAAAAAGTCCCTTCTTTTATGCGGCCGATGATTCAGATGGGGGTTGACAGCTATGCCCGCAAGAATAATATCTCTACGGTTACCCCGGAAGTGATGGACGCGTCCAAGAATGATCCCGGCGACCTGAGCTGGTCCAAAGAGGCCGAAAGCCGTTTGGATAACATCCCTTCGTTTATCCGGCCGATGGCCAAGAAAGAGATCGAGCGGATTGCAAAGGAACGCGGGGAAACGGTCATTTCGGCCGCACTTATGGAAGAAAGCAAAGAAAAATTCCTGGGGATGGGGTATTAGGGGACGCACTTCAGGGTAGTTTTTGGACATTTCATGAATCCGGAAACATTTATTAAAGAACTTGAGCAGGAAATCCTGGAACATGAGGCGGTTCATCACCCCTTTCTCAAGCGTTTTGCAACTGAGAAGTTAACCATTGCTCAGGTCCAGACATTCGGGCTTCAGCATTATCAACTCGTCAAAATCTTCGTCAACTACATGACAAATCTTCTCCCCAGGATACCAGGGGAGGAAGCCATGAAACACTTCCGAACCGTCTTTGAAGACGAGTTCGGACAGCACACAATATTCAGGAGCCATCCAGCACTGTACCGAAGTTTCCTGAAGGCCCTTGGCCTGGGCGATGCCGCCTGGGGGAAGATCGAACACCTTCCCGAAACCGTCGCCTATATCGAAGGTCATACGAGCTTAACGCGGGATGAAGACTTTCTCATCGGTCTGGGTGTGGTCGGACCGGGTCATGAGTTTTCGATTCCCACCATGTTTGGGTACCTAATTTCCGGCTTCAGGAATAACACCAACCTTACAGAAGAACAATTCGAGTATTTTTCCTGCCACATGGTTCAGGACATAAAACATGCCGTTATTTTCAACGAGATGATTGTCCGCCATGTTGAAACAAAAGCGGCACAAGACCAACTCAGAGAAGGGACTTTGCGTTCTCTCTCCTACCGCATGAACTTCTGGGATGGGCTAGAACGCGCCGTCTTCGGATAAGTTGCCATTCTCGCATCTCATCTTCAGGCCATCTTTGCCCGATCTTCTATCGGGAAATCCTCGAAATAGCGCTGCTATTCCTCCGGTTTTCCTCTTTCAGATCGACCAAATCTGACCTTGGGGATCTCTGAATAAGTCTGAGTTGAGTTTTTCAGGAGATAAAATGTTTCGATTCAGGGCGAAAATCGCAGAGGATGGTTCTCGCGAAGCCATAGCCAGCTATTTCCAAAGGTTACAACGCAGAAGCGGTACATTTTTGCCCTGATAAAACTATTCATGACTTACTCAGAGATCCCCCTGATCTGAGCGCGATAACTGTCAACTTATGTTTGAGAAAGTCCTAAGAAGGGATCTCAACGAATGACGGGGATGATCTTTCCGAGAAGGACGGGGTGGCTTGCGCCGGTTACGGAGGGAATGTTGGTTGGCTGACGGTGCCATGTTTGGTAGGCCAGGAGGGCGAAGGTCATCGCTTCAATGGCTCGGCTCTCATGGCCGATGGCCTCAAATGTAAGGACCGATATCGGGGAAAGGGATTCCTGGAGTCCTGCCATGAGAACGGGGTTGTAGGCTCCCCCACCGCCGACGATCACCTCATTGAGTGGCCCGTCTTTTAGGATAAACCGCCGGATGTTCTCCGTGATGACACTGACAGTAAATGCCGTAACCGTAGCAAGGAGGTCCGCCGGACCCAACAGCCTTTTTTTTCCTGTTTTAAGAATTTTTTCAACAAACGAAGCCCCGAACATTTCGCGTCCCGTACTCTTCGGCGGGCTTTTTTTAATAAAAGGATGCCGCATCAGCTCGGATAACATCCCCGGATGTACCTCTCCCCTTCGTGCCCATTTTCCATCCCGGTCAATTCCCTTACGGTTATGGGTAAGCAGGCTGACCAGGCTGTCAATCAACATATTTCCCGGCCCCATATCAAAGGCCAGCGTCTCTTCCATCCCCGCACCGGCCTTCAGGTAGGTAACATTACTTATTCCACCGATGTTGACAATGGCCAGCGACTTCCGCCTGCCTCCAAAGAGAAGATAATGAAGATAGGGCGTTAGCGGCGCTCCTTCTCCCCCCGCAGCCATATCACGCGTCCTGAAATCAGCAATCGTCGGTATGCCTGTCCTCTCCGCAATAATCGATGGCTCCCCGATCTGTAAAGTGGAACGAACCCACCACTTTCCTTCTTTTTTCGGAACGGGAAGATGCTGAACGGTCTGCCCATGTGAGCCGACCAAGGCGATCTTCGACAAGGGGTAATCAGCCTCCCTCGCCAGTTCAATGACCGCATCCGCAAAGCATTCCCCGACGGTCGCATTCAAATGGCAGAGGACCGCCACCGGGAGTGGATGGCCGGAAGCCAGATCAATCAGTTTTTTTTGAATCGACTTGGAATAAGGATAAACATTGAAGGCCAGACGCTTAATCTGCAAGCGGCTTCTCCGCCGTTGTATGTCCACGAGGACCGCATCCACACCGTCCGTAGAGGTTCCCGACATCAACCCGATAACTTTCACCGCCGCAAAGACTCCATCACTTTCTCAAGTCGCCTGAAAGATTGCTATTCCTTCCGCAGGAAGGAAATGATCGCAATAACAAGGATAACGCACATAACTGGGGCGAGGAAGGCCGAAAGATGCGTTAAGTCAGGCATCTGGGAAATGATCATGGAAAGTCCACCTTCATTTTTGCCCTTCAGGGGTCTATTGGTCCCGACTGTGTGTCAGGAGGACCTCTATCTCTGCACGAGATCGAAGCCCTGTCAGATACGCTCTTTTCTTGTCCACTTCCTTCTGGTCGGCCAGTATTTTTCGAATCTGACTGGAAACCGCTTCCAGTTTTTTCCCGAAATACCTTTTCTGATGGTCCTGGTAATACCGTTCAATTGCTTTGGGGCGGATAAAGATAAAGGCCTTAATTCTCTCTTCCATGAGGCGCTCGACCCAAAGGTATTCCCGAAGCTCTTCTTTCAGGGCACCCAAGTCAAACCCGGTTTGATGCATCGCCCCTTGAAAGGCCCGTTCATTCAAAAACCGGCGTCGAACCTCTTCGAGACGGACAGCAATCTCTTCTTCAGTCGGCCCCTCCAAAACAAATCGACGCGCTTCAGATCGAAGTATTTTTTGATGAATGAGATGGTCCAGTTGCCGAAATCGAACCGGCCCTCGGCTCGGATCATTTTCTCTGCGCGGCTCAAAAAACAAGGGGTATCTCTTGAGATCAGAAAGAAAAATGAACTCTCCATTGACGAGCGCCGCGATGCGGTCAACCACTTCGCCAGACACAGCAAGAGAGGCTGTGCATAAAATGCCCGCAATTATAAAAACCTGCAATCCCTTGCGATATCTCACCATACGATTTCAGTCTCCCGACATCACGGAGAAAGGACAACCTGTGAATAAGTTAACAGGTCATGCAAGGCTCTTTTTCTTCTTTCAACAATAGAGACCAGGAAACCAAAACCAAAGGACAAAGGTCCGGAGAGGAAGTATCCAGTGGCCCGGAGTACTGAATGAAAAGGAGAAAGTCGGCTTCCATCCATCGCAACCACCCTGATCCGGAGAATCATCTTGGCCGGGGTCTGACCGTCATAGGCATGAAAAAAGGCAAAATATCCGACAAAGAGGAACAAGCCTCCGATAAAGAAGGGAGCGAGTCCTCCCGAAAGCACAAGCACTCCCCCGGCATCTTCCGCAAAGCGTATTCCCATTATACCAACAAAGAAGAGCAGGAGATAGAGTCCTATAATGATGAGTAGGTCAATACAAAAGGCGACGGCCCGGCGAAGAAAACCCGCCGGCCTTGGGATCACCGTCCCTCGTAAAGGGGGCATGGGTGGCCACTCACTTTTTTCTCTGGCCCCTTTTCCGGGCAGTCTGAGATCACTCGGCCTGGAGACAGGGTCGACAATATCCATCAGCGGCCTTCTCCCCTCTTTAAATTCTGAAATTCATACTGGACGACAGAGAGCGCAGCAAGCGCCGCCGTCTCAGCACGCAAGGTTCTCGGCCCGAGTGAGAGGGGGGTGAAACCCTGTTGTACCCCTCCATCCCGCTCTGATTGTACCCATCCCCCTTCTGGACCGATTAAGAGAGTCGCTTGAGGGGCAAGGGAAAAATCCGACAATGATCCGATCAACTCCCTGATGGCCAATTTTTGAGAGGCTTCCTGGATGAACATCATCTTAAGACGCTCCCCCGCAGTCTCCATCATGAAGTCCGGGAGCGAAGCGGGGAGGTCCAGGCTTGGGATCTTCCAGCGACCGGACTGTTGCGCCGCTTCTCTTGCAATCTTCTCCCAACGCCTCTGTTGATGTTTCGCACGGTCCGGCCTCGGCCGGGCGATGACACGCTGCGTCACCAACGGAGAAATCCGGACAACCCCCAGCTCGGTTGCTTTCTGCACGACCCAATCCATCTTCTCCCCCTTCAGGAGTCCGATGCCGAGACGGATCATGGGTCGATTTTCTTCAGGGGGACCTTCTTCTTTCTCTATCGTCAGGACAAAGCGGGAGGAGGAAGACAAGGTCACTCTGCACAGATAACGCCTGGGCCGCTCATCAACCAGAGAAAGGGTTTCCCCTTCTCTGAGGCGCAAAACATTTCGAAGGTGATGGGCCAAAGAATCATCGATCTCGACGCGTTTATCTGTAATCTGCTCTGACCGAATAAAATAGACAGGCATCTCAAGATCCGCTTAGAATACGCCATGGAAGTGGAAGGAGCAAACAATCATTCAAAGAGACTTTTGACCTTTTCGAAAAGCTTTCCAGAATCGGATTCGATTGTTTCTTCGCTAATTCTTGCATACTCTTCAAGAAGTTCTCTCTGCTGGGAAGTGAGTTTCGTGGGAACCTTGACCTTGATCATGACCAACTGATCCCCAATCCCATGTCCCCGAAGATTCGGAAAACCAAGCCCCTTCAAACGAAATACCTTTCCCTCTTGTGTGCCGGGTGGTATTTTTAAACGGGTCTCTCCCTTAATCGTCGGAACCTCAACCTCTCCACCCAAAATTGCTTTAATAAAACTGACGGGTTTCTCGTATAGAATCTGATCGTCTTCCCGTTTGAAATGAGGATGTTCCTCAACGATAATATCGACGTAGAGATCCCCCGAAGGGCCGCCGCCATGCCCTATCTCTCCCTCTCCACCCACGCGAAGACGCATCCCTGTTTCGATCCCTGCCGGAATCTTGACTGAAATCGTCTTTTCATTCGCCCTGTATCGTTCACCCCTGCACTCCGGACAGGACTCCGTGATCACCCGTCCTTCACCCCTGCAAGTGCTACAGGTCCGATTGAGGGTAAAAAATCCCTGCTGAAGACGGACCTGACCCGCGCCGCCGCAGGTGGCACACCGCTTCAAAGCCCCGTCTTTGGCCCCGCTTCCTTTACATCGATGACAGGGTTCAGGACGGCGGAGCTTGATCTTTCCTTCTTTGCCGAAGATGGCCTCTTCAAAGGTAATGGTCATGCTATAGCGAAGGTCATTGCCACGTTGTGCGCGAGGCCCCCCTTGGCTGGCGGACCCGCCAAAAAACTCTTCAAAGATATCTCCGAAAACATCAGAGAACCCCCCGCCCTGACCAAAATCGAAACCGCCCATCCCGGCGCCGGATAATCCCTCATGACCATATTGATCATAACTTTTCCGCTTCGCAGGATCGCTCAAGACACTATAAGCCTCGTTGACCTCCTTAAATTTTTCTTCTGACCCCTTGTTTCCGGAATTTCGGTCCGGATGAAATTTAAGGGCCTTCTTTCGGTATGCCTTTTTCAGCTCGTCATCCGATGCGTTCCTTTCGACGCCGAGACTTTCGTAATAATCTCTCTTGGTGGCCACTCTTTACTCCTTGTCCGTCTCTTCAAACTCGGCATCCACCACCTTTTCATCCGATTTCTCGGATGAATCGCCTGCTTCAGCGCCGTCCCCCGTTTTGGGTGCGTCTTTCTCACTTTCAGCCGTCTTCTTGTACATCTCTTCGGCCAGCTTGTGGGAAACCTTTGAAAGATCTGCAATGGCCGTCTTGATTTCCTCAATATCGTCCGATTCCAGGGCCTTTTTGCACTTGCTGACTTCATCCTGAACGCTTGTTTTCTCTTCCGGAGAGATCTTGTCGCCATATTCATCAAGCGATTTTTCGGTGGAATAGATCAGGCTGTCTGCCTCGTTTCGGACCTCGATCAGGGCCTTCTTCTTTTTGTCCTCCTCCGAATGGGCCTGCCCTTCCTTGACCAGACGATCAATCTCTTCCTTGCTCAAGCCACTGGATGCCGTAATCTTAATGGATTGCTCCTTCTGGGTTGCCATATCCTTCGCATTCACATGGACAATCCCATTTGCATCAATATCAAATGTGACTTCAACTTGAGGAACGCCCCGCGGCGCCGGAGGAATCCCGACCAGATCGAATTGGCCCAGGAGCTTGTTGTCCGCTGCCATCTCCCGTTCCCCCTGAAAAACCCGGATAGTTACCGCCGACTGGTTGTCCGCCGCGGTAGAAAAGACCTGGCTCTTTTTTGTGGGAACCGTCGTATTTCTATCGATAATACGGGTCAAGACCCCTCCCAATGTCTCGATCCCGAGCGAGAGTGGGGTCACATCCAGGAGAAGAACATCCTTCACATCTCCCTTCAGAACAGCACCCTGAATGGCCGCTCCGATGGCAACCACCTCATCGGGGTTGACCCCCATGTGCGGTTCCTTTCCGAAAAATTCCTTGACGACCTGCTGAACCTTCGGCATTCGGGTCATTCCCCCGACCAGCACAACTTCATTGATATCGGAAGCACTGATGCCGGCATCTGCAAGCGCTTTTTTGCAAGGCTCTATCGTTCTTTGGATTTCATCGTCAATCAACTGCTCCAGTTTTGCCCGTGATAACTTAATGGCCAGATGCTTTGGACCGGAGGCATCGGCGGTGATAAATGGAAGATTAACTTCCGTTTCCTGGGAAGAAGACAATTCAATTTTTGCCTTTTCCGCCGCCTCTTTTAAGCGCTGCAGGGCCATCTTGTCTTTCTTCAAGTCGATCCCGTTTTCTTTTTTAAACTCATCCGAAAGCCAGTCGAGGATCTTGACATCAAAATCATCTCCACCCAGATAAGTATCTCCATTCGTCGACTTGACCTCAAAAACGCCATCGCCGATTTCCAGGATCGAGACATCAAAAGTCCCGCCCCCAAGATCGTAGACGGCAATCTTCTCATCCTTCTTCTTATCCAGGCCGTAAGCCAGGGCCGCCGCTGTAGGTTCATTGATAATCCGAAGCACTTTCAGTCCGGCAACCGCGCCCGCATCTTTTGTGGCCTGCCGCTCACTGTCATCAAAATAGGCCGGTACGGTAATCACGGCTTCAGACACCTTCTCCCCCAAATAATTTTCCGCATCCTGCTTCAACTTTTGCAAAATCATCGCGGAAACCTCGGGGGGACTGTAGGCCTTCCCCTGGATCTCGACATGGGCATCCCCGTTTGAGGCCTTGACGATCTTATAGGGAAGACGTTTCATTGCATCTTGGACTTGAGGAGAATCAAATTTCCGCCCAATGAGACGCTTAATGGAATAAATCGTATTCTCCGGGTTCGTGACGGCCTGCCTCCGGGCAATGAGACCAATCAGCCGCTCTCCCTTATCGGAGACCGCCGCAACGGATGGTGTGGTTCGGTTTCCTTCAGCATTGGGAATGACCTCGGGGTCTCCTCCGCTTACAACCGACATACAAGAGAAGGTTGTCCCAAGATCAATTCCGATTACTTTTCCCATGTTTCCCTCCTTAAATAAGACAATTATTGCAGCCGTATACACATCAATAGAGGCGCTTCGACCATTTTCGTATGAACTTTCAACCAGATTCTCTCAGTATGACCCTCTACGGGCCATGATCCTCTGGCATCTCCTCTTTTACACTGGAAAGTGCTTTTTTCTTTGAGACAAGGACCAGAGCCGGCCTTAAAACCCGATCATTCAAGAAATACCCCTTTTGACTCTCCACGACCACCTGATTGTCTTCAATCTCAGAGTCCGCCTCCGCCTCAATCTGCCCAACCGATTGATGGTGGAAGGGATCAAAGGGTTTACCGAGACTCTCGATGGGCCGGACATTGAACTTTTCCAGGACCGACAATACGCCTTTATGAATCAGTTCCACGCCTTCAATAATTTTTTCGGGATCTTCTGTCTCCTTTGAATGCGAGAGCGCCCTTTCCAGATTATCCAGGACAGGAAGAAGCTCCTTGATCAGCCTCTCATTCGCAAATTTTGCTTGTTCAATCTGATCCTTTTGAATCCTCTTCTTATAATTTTCAAGGTCGGCCATGACCCGAAGTGTGCGCTCATGGGCGTCCTTCACGGCCTGATCCTTCTCTTCAGTCTCGGATTGAAGGCGCTTTAGCTCTTCTTCCAACTGCATGAAACGCTCGTCTTCAGATGTGGACGGGACCGCTTCCACCATCTCATCCGGACCGTTTTGATCTTCCTCTGGAGAAGGAGACCCTTCATTCGAAGGTTCCGTCTTATCTTCGTCCTGATTTACCACCCTGCCTCCTAGAAAATGTTCTAAGTACTTTCCTCAAGTAGGCGACTGACTTGTTTCGCCGCCATATCGACCAGAGGGATCACCTTTGAATAAGCCATACGGGTCGGGCCAATGACCCCGAGTGCACCCAAGATACGATTCCCACGTTTATAGGGAGACACCACCAGACTACAATGATGATCCCCCAAAAATGGGTTTTCCGCTCCAATAAAGACCTGAACCCCCTCACTATTGATATGCCTTTCCAGAAGCTGCAAGATCACGCGCTTTTTCTCAAAGGCCTTCAGAAGCCCCTTCATGATTTTAGAATCACTAAAATCTGGAAGATCAAGCATATGAGCCGTTCCATCCATATACAACTCTCCCTCATCCGCCTGTTCACCATTCTGGGTGGCTTGTTTGGTCAATTCGAGCGTCTCACGCTGGAGCTGATCATAGAGATCTTTCATCTTCTGGATCTGCCCCATAAGAGCTTTCCTGACATCCTGGAGGCTCATCCCTTTATAGAGCGTATTTAAGTAGTTGGAAATACGGTTTAATTCTTTCTGAGAAAGATCATTCACCATCTCAAAAAACCGGTTCTGGATGAACCCTTCCTCAGAGACAGAAATCGTCATCACACAGTTTTTACGCAAACGAATAAATTCAATATGCTTGACCCTCGTTGCGGAAAATTTGGGCACAGTCACAATCCCCATATAATGCGTGAGGTCGGAAAGTAGTTTAGAAGTATCCTGAAGGAGGGCCGCCATATCTTCGTGCTTCACGAGTAATGCGGCCTGTTTCAGAATCTCATCTTCGTGGTTCTGAAACGTCTCTTCCTCAAGAAGGGTATCGACATAAAATCGATACCCTTTTTCCGTCGGAACGCGGCCTGCCGATGGATGGGGTTGAGACAAAAATCCCCCCTCACCCAAATCCGCCATAATACTTCGTATCGTTGCAGAGCTTACGCCAAAATTCGAGTTCTGGATGACCGCATGGGAACCCACCGGATGGGCCGTCTCAATGTAAGAAAGGACAACTGCCCTCAGAACACGCTTAGTTCGATCATCTAGTTCCATAAACCCCGACAATATACAACATCACAAAATTAGCACTCCTCCCACGAGAGTGCTAATTAAACTATCAGACGGTCTCTTTTGCTGTCAAGCGCCCTGCCTGAACCCATCTCCCCTACAACAACTTTTACTCTTATTTTACAATAGGATACCATTTAAATATGGGTCTCGTAAGCACGAAAAAGTAAACCGCCTTACCGGTTCATTCTATAGATAATCATGAGTCCTTCCAAAGTCAAGGTCGGCCTGAGTTCAGAAATCAATGGACATTCGGAAGCAATGAGCCCGGCCAATCCCCCAGTCGCCACGACGCGCATTTTTTTTCCGATCTCATCATGAATACGGATGAGGATCTCGTTGACGAGGCCGATATGTCCGAAAACAATACCAGACTGCATACTAGACACCGTTTCTTTTCCGATCACCTCATCGGGTTTTTTCAATACAACCCTTGGAAGTTTGGCCGCATTGGAGAAGAGTGCCTCCGCCGAAAGCGATAAACCCGGCGCAATCACTCCCCCGGCGTAGCCCCCTTCTTTGGAAACAACACAGAAGGTAGTCGCCGTCCCAAAATCGACAATGACTACCGGTCCGCCATAGAGAGCGTAGGCCGCCGCCGCGTTGACAATCCGATCTGCACCGACCTCTTCAGGACGGCGACATTGAATCTTCAACCCTGTCCGGGTCAAATGCGACACGACCATGGCCCTTGATGATATATATTTTTCAGTGAATTGCTGTAAGATCGGGGTTCGTTCTGGAACAACGCTAGAAAGAATCACGTCGCTGATGTCAGAAAAAGCCATCTTCAGAGAAGAGAGGAAGTCGCTCAGGAGGGTCGCATATTCATCATAGGTCCGAGGGGGGATCGTCTCTAGACGGCACTCCCCAAGCAGCTTTTGACCTTCAAATAGCCCACAAACGATATTCGTGTTTCCGATATCAAGGGCAAGTAAATTTTTCTCATTCTCCATGGAGTCAGTTGCGCCCAGAGGCCTCACGAAGGTGGGTAATGTCTCCGATTCGAATTCTTCTGCGGCGTCCATCCCCCATTCTAAGTAGAAGCGCCCCATCGTCATCGATCTCTTCAGCAAACCCTTCAAATTCCTGCCGGAGGGTATTCACACGGACCTTTTTCCCAAGGGTTGCACATTCTTTTTGTATCCGCTGTATCAGAAGATCTTTCTTTCCGTCCTGTAAAAGGCTGACTTGCTCGGCAAGCCCCTCAAGGATTATATTCAGAAGATCCGTTCGATCGATCGGATGCCCCAGAACCGCCTTAAGAGAGGTGGCGGATTTCTGCAAATCTGTAGGGAAACTATCCGGGCCCACATTGACATTGACCCCGATTCCGATGATCAGGGGCGTCGTCTCCGCCCCCGCTGTTTTTGATTCCAGCAGGATGCCTGCAAGCTTTTTCTCCTCAATGAGGATGTCATTCGGCCATTTGATCTCTGGGTGCAATCCGGTGGCCCGATGGATACTGTCGCACAGGGCCAAAGAAGCCGCCATAGAAAACAGGGGAAAGTCTCTGGGGGAAAGGTAAGGACGGAGAAGTAGGGAAAAATAGAGATTGGCTCCGGCGGGCGAAAACCAAGGTCGGTCCAGTCGCCCCTTCCCCTTTCGTTGAGAATCGGAAAGGATGAGCAGCCCCCCTGGCATTCCATCAGCGGCCATGTCGAGCGCGACGCGATTTGTTGACTCGACCCGTTCAAAAAAGAGGATCTCCCGGATCATTTCACGCAGTCCTGGGTGAGACAATCGGTGGCTTTCAATTTTTTCCAGGTCAAGCGTCATGGCCCCTCCCCTCCGACGTAACTATTCAGCACACCCATCTTTTCCTCCATGGCTGCGTTGCTGCGGTGCTCAAATCCTCGCGTATACACATACGCTCCGGTTTTCTGCTCCTCGTGTCTTACCCTGAAGAAAAATCTGCCCATGCTGAATAGTTACGCTCCGACAGGAGATCTCCGGCCAGAAGGACGCGAAGCCGGGGTGATATCAAAGCTGATATCCACTGCGGGTGCCGAGTGCGTTAAGGCCCCGACGGAGATCAGATCAACACCGCAGGCTGCAATTTTAGAGACATGCTCCAGATTAACTCCACCGGAAACCTCCACCAACGTTTCCGGTGCCTTGGCTTTAATCAAACCGACAGCCTTTTTGATCTCTCTGAGCGGCATGTTGTCGAGCATGATAATTTCCACGCCTACCTGCAAGGCCTCCTCAAGCTCAGAAAATGTACTGACCTCTACCTCAACTTTCAGGGAATGCGGCTTCGCTGCACGGACCGCACGAATGGCTTGTGCGACACCCCCGCCCAATAAAATATGATTGTCCTTGATCAGGATCAGGTCTCCTAAATGGAAGCGGTGATTCCTTCCACCTCCATAGCGGACCGCCTCCTTTTCACAAGCACGTAATCCCGGTGTGGTTTTTCTTGTATCAACAATTCGGGCCGAGGTCCCCTGAGTCCGGTCAACAAAGCGGCAGGTCAGCGTCGCAATCCCTGAGAGACGTTGGAGAAAGTTGAGCGCGGTGCGTTCCCCTTTCAATAAAATCCGTGCATCTCCGGAAACCTGGGCAATCTGAGCGCCCTTTTCCACTTTTTCACCTGAGGCATATTTCTCTTCAAAAATAACGGACGGATCCAAAGTCTGAAAAACAACCCGAACCAAGTCGAGTCCCGCAAGGACGAGGTCTTCCTTTGCAACAATAAACCCTGTCGCCGCAAGAGGAGAGGGAAAGAGGGCCTCTGTCGTTCTGTCGCCATAGCCCAGATCTTCTGCCAGCGCCCGTTTCACGAGATCATTGAGGAGAAAGGAATCACTCATGAGGGTTCCTTTTCCGATAAGAGAAGTTCCTGAAAATGCTTGAGGTCATGGGCCAATTTAGAAGATGCCGCGCGCCATTCATCCCGCTGTCCCTTGTTTTTTTCAACGATTTCTTTCGGGGCATTCGTGATAAAACGGGGGTTCTCCAGCTTCTTTTCAACAGCGCTCAGTTCTTTTTCCGCCTTGCTCAGGCTCTTTTCGATCCGAAGAATCTCTCCACGCAACTGCACTTCATCCAGGGGAAGATAGATCTCCGCAAGGGAGGTCGATACTGAAGCCGCCATTCCCGGATTTATCAAATCGCAGCCGATCGTGACTTCTGAAATCCGTCCCAGCCGCTTGATATAGGGAAGATGGCGCTCAAATGCAGCCGCCGCTTTCTCATTTTTTGCCTTCACCAGGAGCGTCATACGTACAGACGGAGAAATATTCATCTCCCCCCGCAGGTTCCGAATCGCCTCAACGGTGTTGATGATGACCTCTTGTACAACCTGCTCCATGGAGGGATCAAAGGTACCGGCTTCTTTAACTGGATAAGAGGCCAACATGATACTTCCCTCCCGACTCGCGAGATAAGACCAAAGCTCCTCCGTAATAAAAGGCATAAAAGGGTGGAGCAGTTTCAGGATGGCCTCATAGGTTGATAAAAGGACAGGATGCTCGCACCCATCACCTGCTTCCTGAAAATCCACCTTAACCATCTCCAGATACCAGTCACAGAACTCGTGCCAGACAAATTGATAAAGATATTTTGAGGCCTCATCGAAACGATAATGCGCCAGGGCATCGTTCACGGCCATCGAAGTTTTGCAGAGCCGTGCCTCAATCCAGAGATCTGCAGCTGTTTTCTGGGGCGTCACATGTGCGACATCATCCCCGTTCTTTTCTTCGGGGAGGTTCATCATGATAAAGCGGGCCGCGTTCCAGAGCTTATTGGCAAAGTTCCGGTATCCTTCAATACGTCCCGCAGAAAGCTTGATGTCTCTGCCGGGGGAGGCCATCGATGCAAGAGTAAACCGAAGGGCGTCCGTCCCATACTCCTTCATCACGTTGAGCGGGTCAATCACATTCCCCTTCGACTTGCTCATCTTTTGTCCTGCCTCGTCGCGAACCAGGGCATGAATATAAACTTCTCTGAAGGGAACATCTTTCATGAAATGGAGCCCCATCATGGCCATACGCGCCACCCAGAAGAAGAGGATATCGAAACCGCTGACCAGGGTCGATGTCGGATAGAATCTTTCCAGCAGATGTTCTGCTTCTTTGCGCCCTTCCGGGTTTGGCTGAAGATCGATGGGCCAACCCGAAGTCGAAAAAGGCCAGAGCGCGGAAGAGAACCAGGTATCGAGCACATCCGGATCCTGAACCAGTTCATCGGAACCGCAACGCGGACAAGACTTCGCGCCTACAATCGGTGTCGCCTCCAGGGTAATGATCATCTCTTCAGATCCGGGCACATCCAGAAGGTATTTGTCATCACAGGCCTTGCAATACCAGACAGGAATCTTATGGCCCCACCAGATCTGGCGGGAGATACACCAATCCTCGATATTCTCCATCCATCCAAAATAATTCGCCTCCCAGGACTCAGGGATGAGACGAATTTTTTTCTGGCGAACCGCATCAATCGCAGGCTGCGCCAGAGAGTTTTCAGGGTCATTGACCTTCACAAACCATTGAGGAGAATTGAAGGGCTCGACCACCGTTTTACAGCGATAGCATCTTCCCAGGGCAAGCTTGTGGTCCTCTGCCTTGAGGAGAAACTCTTCCGCCTCCAAGCGTTCAATAACAATGACCCTCGCCTCAGCCATAGACTTTGAAGCCAGTGCTCTGAGCAGATCAGGCTCCACCCGGGCCTCTTCCTGCAGAGCGAAGGGGTGCATCGTTCCATTCCAGTCGATTAGAGAAATTTTGGGAAGATGGTGTCGCTTGCCAACCTTTTCGTCATTAAAATCATGTCCCGGCGTCACTTTGACGGCGCCTGTCCCGAAATCTCGATCGACCAGGATCGAATCGCCAACAATGGGGATCGTCCGGAAGGTTAAGGGAAGCCGAATCTTTTTTCCGATGAATTGGTTGAAGCGTGGATCGTCAGGATGGACGGCAACAGCGGTATCCCCCAGCATCGTCTCCGGACGGGTGGTTGCCACGGTCAGAAAAGTCTCAGGATCATCTGCAAGCGGATATTTGATATGGTACATCTTTCCCTGAACCTCTTCATGCTCTACTTCGATATCAGAGAGGGCCGTTCGGCAACGACTGCACAAGTTGATCAGCCGTTCGTCCCGGTAAATTAAGCCTTCCTTGTAGAGCTGAACAAAGACCTCTTGAACCGCACGGGAAAGGCCTTCATCCATCGTGAAACGCTCACGCTCCCAGTCGCAGGAGGCCCCCAGTCGCTTCAACTGCTTTAAGATAGTTCCCCCGGAGGCCTGCTTCCACTCCCACACCCGTTCGATGAACCCATCACGACCCAGTGCCCGGCGATCACTCCCCTCTTTCGCCAACTGCCGCTCGACAACATTCTGGGTCGCGATCCCGGCATGATCCATCCCCGGCAACCAGAGAACGTTATAACCGCACATCCTTTTCCATCGGGCCAGAATGTCCTGGAGGGTGTTGTTCAGGGCATGACCCAGGTGAAGAGAACCGGTCACATTCGGCGGAGGAATCACCATGGAGAAGGATTGACGGTCCGATAAGACATCGGCATGAAAAAGACCATCTTTCTCCCAAAGAACCATCCACTTCTCTTCAACCTGATCCGGTTGATATACCTTTTCGATATTTTTTTTAGACATCTTTTACTCTTATCGACAACAAAATATCCAATATAGTAGCATGGCGATTCACTGAAGTAAATATGATCAAGGGCTTCTGGCTCAGAATCAGGTTCAGTGGTAAATTCCGTTGGAAATCGCTATAATTGAATCATAATGCAATCGTAAGAGGGCCCTTACGATATGAAATTATTTAAGCAGAATAAACCTTTCAACCTCCTTCACTGGTTCTCAATTCTAAGCTTCGTGTGCATCGCCGTGATTTCGGTCGCTTCAGCCTTTTTCCTCTCACGTTTTCTGACACGGAATATCCTTCGGGGCGATGCAGAGGTAACAATGGCATTCGTCCAGAGCACTGCTCGAGAAGAAAATCTGATATCCTATTTTGAAGATAAAGATACCGAGAAGACAAAGGATGTCTTTATTGGTTTTTTCAATCGAATTTCCACAATGCCAGAGGTAGTGCGAGTCAATGTCTACGACTTGGAAGGAACCGTCATCTGGTCTGATGATAAGCGCATGATTAATCATCGTTTCATGCCCAACCCCGAGTTGATCCGAGCGCTTTCCGGCGAACTCGTTGTCGAGAGCGGCACTTCCGGAAAACCGGTTAAAGCGGAACATGTATTCGATCAGGAAGTTCCTTACTTTGCTGAGTTTTATTTCCCGATATGGAGCGAAGACGAAAGGAAGGTCGTTGGGGTCTTTGAGGTGTATAAAGTCCCCCTCATGCTGTTCAGCGCAATCAGTAGGGGGAACCGTCTCATCTGGAGAAGTGCCGTTATTGGAGGATTATTCTTGTATGCTACCCTCTTTTGGATCGTGAGGCGCGCGGCCGATGTCATGCAGGAGCAACAAGAACAACTGATCGAATCTGAGAAATTAACCGTGGTCGGGGACTTGACCTCTGCGGTCATCCACGGCATTCGAAATCCTTTGGCCTCAATGCGTTCCTCGGCAGAAGTCGCCCTGGAAACGGATGCGCCGTCCTGGTTACACCAAACTGCCAGGGAAATGACTTTAGAAGGTGACCGTTTAGCCGCTTCTATCCGAGAGCTCCAGGTCTATTCCGAAAAGTCTGATGGGACCTACACGTCAATGCCGTTCAACGGTTTTTTGCACTCAACGCTTGAGTCCCTGGGAAAAAAGCTGAAACAATATGAGATTAAAATGACGCTGGATTTGCAAGCTCACACTCCAAATATTGACGCGGATGCAGAGCGACTGCACCAGGTGTTCATTAGCCTGATTGAGAATGCGATCGAGGCAATGCCAAAAGGAGGAGAACTTGCAATATCAACCCGTGCTATGGAGGAAGATCGCCTGGACATCAGAATGACCGATACAGGCATCGGTATTCCTGAAGAAGTGATGAAGAATGTTTTTAAACCCTTTTTCACATCAAAACGAAAAGGCGTTGGGGTGGGACTTTCTCTGGCAAAGCGGATTTTAGAAGATCACGGGGGGAAGATCCATCTGGAAAACCGGCCAGGATCTGGAACAACGGTCTGGATTGAAATGCCTCTATCCAAAACCGTCGCCGTCCCCACATGAGGCTCTTAAGGAAGCTCTGAATAAGTCTGGGTTGAGTTTTTAAGCAGAGAAAATGTTTCGATTTAAGGCGAAAATCGCAGAGAATAGCCCGCCATTTTCAAGATTTTCAACGCAGAAGGGCGGTATTTTTGCCCTGAAACTGTTCATGACTTATTCGGAGCTTCCTTAACTCCCTTATCCGCTCTTGCAACGATCCCTATCGCCCTATTCCCCTAAGGGGATCATTGGTTTCACACAAGCCCCCCCGGGGATTCTCACTCAGCCTATTTGCTGTTGCAAGGGCATCCCTTTCGGGAGAAGGTTTGCTGTCGGGTGTGATCACCATGCACCACTCATGATTGTCGTGGAAGTGATTTTCAAGCACCAAGGCCTCTGCATAATGAAACATCAGGATTCCGCTAAGCATGTTATTACGGCAGTTGTTTCGGACAAGATCGGGACAAGTTTCGGCATCTCGTATAGCGATGCCAAAGTGGTGGTTGTCGTAACAGAAATTCTGCCGAATATAAGGGTGTGCGCCCCCAAAAATGAAGATGCCCGATTCCCGATTACTGCAGACCTCATTGTCGGCTAAAGTGGCCCGGGACTCTGGCCCGTATATCACGATCCCCGATTGGATACCCTCCTTTATACGGCAGGCTGTGATGGTGCAGGTGCTGTTGAGGAGGTTCATCGCCGAATGTTGATCGCTTCCGACATAGCGGAAAGTGATCCCGCTGATCAGTCCCTCTGGAACCTTTTGTAGATAAAGGGGCGCACCACGACGATAAAAAATCTCCACCTGATCTTTCCCCGCGCCCACCAACTGTATCGGGCTATCCACGATAAAGAGCTGGTCCTCGTAGACTCCGGGGCGTACATAGACCTGATCGTCCGGTTTCGCATCTTCGAAGGCCGCACTTGGCAGAGGATAGAAGGCCGAATTACCTGCATCCACAATGAGGGTTTTTCCTCCTTTAGGATTAACAGGAAGGTCTGGATTGGCGAGTGTAATCATCTTATTCTCTGCTATTTCTTTGGATATGTTCCACCAGGATAATACCCTGAGTGGTCACAATTTTAAAGACCTGCCTAGTATGAATAACCATCTCAGATGAATTCCCCCCTATCCGACACGCCTCTTTGACAACCACAACGATCTATACGAGGGCTTTCGAGGACCAGTTAAATGGGTCTGTGGATAAGCAAAATGATGAGGTTTGTACAGAGATTGGAAGAGTGTAGAAATAAAGGTCGCACAAAAACACCATAACTCTTTAATAATGTTGGTGAGCCGCCCCGGGATCGAACCGGGGACACCCGCCTTAAAAGGGCGATGCTCTACCAACTGAGCTAGCGACTCTACAACATGATAAAAAACGCTCCTTTATTATCATGTTCATAAAACGGCTGTCAACTTTTTGAAGAAGCCCTTTACGAAAGATTGTGGACTAAGCTCGCCATAGGGCTTCAAGTCGCCCTCGCTTTCCAAAGATTAAATTGTTACAATCTGGCCTCATAAAGACTGCGTTTATTTGTGAGGTTGTACCTTGTCTCACCTTCAGGACCAAACCGCCTTGATTACAGGCGGGAGCAGCGGGATTGGCCTCGCCATTGCCTCAGCGCTGCTCGCGGAAGGAATGGCCATCGCCATCGCAGCCCGCGACAAACAAAAACTCACCTACGCCCGAAAATCCCTTGAGAAAGAAGGAGGGAAAGTCATTGCCATTCCTGCCGATGTCTCAAAGGCAGACCAGGTCGCAGACTTTGTAAATCAGACCATGGATGCTTTTGGACGGATTGACCTCCTGGTCAACAATGCCGGGATCGCGAAGTTCAATCCAATCGAGACTTTGTCTGAAGAAGACTGGGATGAAACACAGAACATTAATCTAAAAGGGGCTTTTCTTTGCACCAAGGCGGTTCTGCCGATTATGAAACAGCAGCGTTCGGGATACATCGTCAATATCGCCTCTATCGCGGGAAAGTCAGGTTTCAGCGGGGCATCGGCCTATTGTGCCTCCAAGTTCGGCATGATCGGCTTGACAGAGAGTCTTCTGGAAGAAGCGGTTCACCATCAAATTCGGGCAACAGCAATCTGCCCCGGCTATGTCGCCACCCCGATGGTCCGGGACGTCTCTGTTCCTCAAGAAGAAATGATTCCCCCGGAAGATATCGGAAAGCTCGTCGTCGGACTCCTACACCTTTCCCCGCTGACCATCATCAAAGAAATTGTCGTGAACCGTAAGGGATCCGTCGGGGATTAAGGCCAGATAAATTATCCCAAGTATTAATAAGTATTGTATCGCTTTCTCTAAAATCAAAAATATCCTACGCAGAAAGGGACCTAGAAATGGCTGGTGGAGAAAATGAGATCATATCCGTATTAAAAGAGCACCGACTCTTCAAACCGAATAAAGAATTCAGTCGACAGGCCCATATCAAGAGCCTTCGGGAATATGAACGTCTTTATAGAAAGGCGGATAAAGATCCTGAAACCTTCTGGGGAGAGCTGGCGAAGGAGCTGCACTGGTTCAAACCCTGGAAAAAGGTCTTGCAGTGGAAACCGCCCTTTGCGAAATGGTTCGTCGGCGGAAAGATTAACGTCGCATACAATTGTCTTGACCGGCATCTCGAAGGCTGGAGAAAAAATAAGGCTGCTATTATTTGGGAAGGGGAACCTGGCGATTCCCGAACCCTGACCTATCAGGACCTCCATCGAGAGGTCTGCAAGTTTGCCAATGTCATGAAACAGGAAGGGGTTGTCAAGGGAGACCGGGTCGCTATTTACATGCCGATGATTCCGGAGTTGGCGATTGCCATGCTCGCCTGCGCTCGAATCGGGGCAACCCATTCGATCATCTTCGGAGGGTTTTCATCGGCCGCGCTGCGAGACCGGATCAATGACGCAGAAGCCAAACTGGTCGTCACGGCGGATGGGGGATATCGAAAAGGGGGAGTCATCACCTTAAAAGAGAAGGTCGATGAGGCGCTCGAAGGATCGCCCAGTGTCCAAAAAATGATTGTCGTACGGCGAACAAATACGCCGGTCAAGATGCGTCGCGGAAGGGATTTTTGGTGGCATGACTTAATGGAAGAGGCCTCAGACCGCTGTAAGGCCGTGCCGCTCGACTCCGAACATCCGCTCTTTATCCTCTATACCAGCGGGACCACGGGAAAGCCAAAGGGGGTTGTTCATACTACTGGAGGATATCTTCTCGGAACAACCGTCACGGCGCGGTGGATCTTCGACCTCAAAGACACCGATACTTTTTGGTGTACTGCCGACATCGGCTGGGTCACCGGCCATTCCTACATCATCTACGGAATCCTCTCAAACGGCGTGACCTCGGTGATGTACGAGGGGGTACCCACCTATCCTGAACCGGACCGGCTCTGGAAAATCGTCAACAAATACAAGGTGAATGTTTTCTATACGGCGCCGACCGCAATACGGGCCCTGGTTAAATTGGGGAAGGAGTGGCCGAAACGGCATGACCTGTCCAGCCTCCGTCTCCTGGGAACGGTGGGAGAACCGATCAATCCGGAAGCCTGGATGTGGTATCACACAATTATCGGAAATAAGAAATGCCCGATTGTGGATACCTGGTGGCAGACCGAAACCGGCAGCATCATGATCAGCCCCCTTCCCGGCGCCATCCCGACCAAACCGGGTTCCGCGACCCGGCCCTTTCCGGGAATATCTGTAGACGTCGTTAACCGGAAGGGCGCACACGTGAATTCAAACGTAGGGGGCTATCTCGTCATCAAACGTCCCTGGCCGTCAATGCTCAGAACCATCTGGAGAGATCCTGAACGCTTCAAAAGTCAATACTGGTCTGACATCCCAGGTGTTTACTTTACCGGCGACGGGGCCCGTCGAGATAAAGACGGCTATTTCTGGATCATGGGCCGCGTAGACGATGTCATCAATGTTGCGGGCCATCGTCTCGGGACAATGGAGGTGGAGTCTGCCCTCGTCTCTCATCCGGCCGTCGCAGAAGCCGCCGTGGTCGGACGACCGGACCCGATCAAAGGTACAGCCATCTCGGCCTTTGTTACCCTGGAGGGAAAGCACAAACCGACTGAAAAACTCAAAAAAGACTTGAAGACCCATGTGACCAAAGAAATCGGCGCCATTGCCCGCCCGGAGGACATTCGCTTCACAGAAAATCTTCCCAAAACACGAAGCGGAAAGATCATGCGGAGGCTCCTTCGTGATATTGCGGCTGGGAATGAAACCCTCGGCGACACCAGCACCCTGGAGGATTATACGGTCCTGGCAACACTCCGGCAGGAAGACGAGTAAGGGAAACAAGAAGACCCAGGGCTTGACGGTCTGACCCAAGATCTAATCACGGATCTTGGGTTTCATCTTGACTTTTTTGTTTGTCATGGCATACTATAAAAGTCGATCTACCGTAAGAGGATACCCAATGAGTTTAGGAAAATCCATGCGCCTTGTCGGTATTCTCTTCCTCATTTCCACAACGGCCTGTCAGGCCATCCTTTCGGAACAGATCCAATCTACCGCGGATGAAAAAACCCTTTTCGAGGAAGTTTTTAAAAATCCGGACAAGCACACGGGAAAAATCATCATCCTCGGTGGAGAAATACGAAAACTTCGTTATCAGGAGGAAAAGACGGAAATCGAGTTTGTCGAAATTCCCCTCTACAAAGGAGGCCACCTGGCCTTGGGTTTTGATCCCGGAGAAATATTTTTTGTTCTTTTTCCAGAACGCCTCGACCCCATCCTCATTAAGAGAGGAAAGGTATTGACGCTCGCCGGTCGGGTCATCGGGACAAGAACCCTGGAAGGAAAAAACTACCCCCTCTTTGCATATGAAGAGGCCTACGTCTGGGACAAATTACGGCAGGATCGATTCCCCTCTTTCGGCGCTTTCTTCGGAAATGGTTAGGGTCTACAGTCTAAACCTCTATCTCTGCCTTAACTGACTTTCTCTGCAACCAACTGTGCCACCCACCGTCCTTCTTTGCTCGTTTCATGGAGCGAATTCAGCGAATCTGTAGAAGGGAAGATCCTCCCTTCATGGTAATAGAGAATGCGAAACTTGACGAAGCTCTGGAGGAGTTCATTGTGCCCCCAGCAAAAGGCCTTCCGAGATGGCTTTCCAAATCGCTCATGTTGATCGATCAGGAAGGTCTCATAAACAACCATCCCCCCGACCCGTAAGGCGGACATTATCTCTGGGATAATCTTTCGATCGAGATAGTAAAAACAGGCAATCAAGGAATAGTCCGCTTCTTTAACAAAGAGTCCTTTTTCGAGGTCACGCCGGCTTGCGACAAAAGAGAGTTTCCTTCTCGTCGCCTCAGCATTACAGAAATGTACCGCCTCCTCATTAACGTCCATCCCCTCCACTTCGTAGCCCTGCTCCGCCAGATAAAAAGCATTTCGGCCATAACCTGACGCAATATCGAGCGCTTTCCCTTTCGGAAGACGAGGAAGGTGACTGATCAAAAGAGGAGCGGGGGTTTGCGATTGATGGGAATTCAATCTGTGGACCTTTCTTGGCTAAACACATTCAGATTCAATAGCTTAGTACTTCTGGGAAATATCCCTCTAGCTAAGTGAGTGGAAATCAAAGCGTAATGCTTTAAAGTCTTTTTCAGAGGGATTGAAGGGAAGATCATATGGTCGTAACGATTCAGAATGCTCCTATAAGCCTTCAGGGCAAGGCGCGAGGAGCGCAGAACCCGGAGCGTATGGTTTATACGTGAGGAAGCACCGCAGCAACGCCGGCATGTGGGCTTAGAGGGGCGTTCTGGGTTGTTACGTTATGGATGGCTTGAGGACTTCAGGACCGCCTCTGTCTCAATCGACTCTCCATTCCGAATGATTTCTAGCTTCACCCGGTCTCCGGCAGACTTCTGCCCGACAGCATAGGTCAGGTCAAAGGGCTCATCAATAATCTGACCATCAAAAGAGACAATGATATCTCCGGTCTGGATTCCAGCCACATCAGCAGAGGACTTGGGCAAGACATCTGTCACACGAATTCCTGCTTGAAACGGCTCGATAAAGATCCCCAAACGGACTTTTTTACTTTCAAGCTCACGGTAAGCCACGCCCCAGATAAAATCTGCAAGGGCCAGGGGAAGATCAGGGGCCTTAACATTCAACATCTGTTTTTCTTCGGGGAAATCCTTCGCATACGGGATGATAATCTTGTAGGGATCAGGCAGGCGGCGGAAGACCCGGCGAGGGATTCCAAAACCATAACCGACATGGAAGCCTCCGGCGAAGACAACCATCCGCTTATCGCTCCCTTCCGGCGAGGTCAGATAGTTCACAATACTCTCGGCCATCGTCTCATCCCAAAGAAGCATCGTGTCATAGAATATATCAAATCCCTTCGTTCCTGTTCCATGCCCCTTGAAGATGGCTTCGAGCGCCTGACGGTGATAGGGATCATCGCGATCAATCTGGGGAAGCGCCTCTTGGTTCTTCTCGGAAAGCCCGCCGATTCCTTTCATCCCAACCCTGACCTCCATCTCCTGGGAGGCATTCAGGGCAATCAAGGGGATGTTTTTATCCTGGATAAAGGCAAGAATTTCCTTGTAATAATCCTCGTTCACCCCCCAGTTCTCATACCATATTTTAAGGAAATCTTTGTCCGACAATCTCCCGGAAACCCATTGGTCCAACTTTGGCTGCGCGGGCCGCCGGAACATCTCCATGCCGACAGCAACCTTGTCCGGGAACCGCTCCCAAAGCTCCTTGAGAATCGTCAATTGAACGCGATGGTCCTCCAGGCTGTCATGGACCTCGCCGACATAGGCAATCCGGGCCATCGTCAGGAGATCGATCAGGCGATCTTCAGAGACCTCGAGGCCGGTCGGAACATGGATAATCTTTCCCTCCTCGATCTGTTCAATATTTTGATAAGGTGATTCAGGAGACAAGGATTTATTTTCCACCACCTCTGAATGCGGAGGGGGTACCGTAAGACCCGGCTTCGCACACGAAGCGGCAAAAAAGAAGGTGAGGAGAATCAATCCCGTAGCGAGATCTCGATATGCTTTAGACATAGTGGTTATTCTACAGATATTCTGAGTAAAGTGTCAATTGGAGAATCTCTCGATGTTAGGTGCCCATAATTGACTTGAAAACAGGCACTCCATTCTATTATTGTATGATCCAAGGAAGCGCTGATCAAGTCATGGATTTTTTTTCAGGGCAAAAATGTCCCGCTTCCGCATTGCAGATCTTGAAAAATAGCAGGCTATTCTCTGTGATTTGCGTCTTGAATCGAAACATTTTATCTCAATGAAAAATTCATCCCAGACTTAATCAGAGTTTCCCTTACTTTCCCCGGAGATCCAACATGTCCCACCCTTCGTATCAAGAAACCACCCCGGAGGGGATCGATCTGATCCGCTGGCCACATAAGCACCCTCTCCCCGAGGCGGAAGTAATCGCCTTTTTTGAAAGTCGCGGGATCACGCCGAAGCACTGGTCCAATACGCCTTTTGAAACCTATCCGGAGCACACTCAGACAACCCAAAAAACCTTGTTCTGCATTGAGGGAGAAATTACCTTTTCCTTTCCCGATCTCAATAAAAAGTTCACACTCCATTTCGGTGACCGCTTTATTGTCCCCGCCGGCCTTCGTCATAGCGCCCTCGTCGGTCCCAAGGGCGTGGTCTGCATTGAGGGGAGAAGAGACACCGCATGATCCCCTATCCAAATATTGATCCGATTTTTGTCCGCATCGGACCGCTGGCCTTCCGGTGGTACGGCCTGATGTATGCGCTTTCCTTCATCACCGCCATTTATATGATCCGAGTCATCGCGATCAAAAAAAAATTAAAGATCACTCAGGATGAAATCTCAGACCTGATCCTCTGGATCGCCACCGGGGTCATCCTGGGCGGGCGTTTAGGATATGTCTTTTTTTACCACCCGGCTTTTTATATCAGCAATCCTTTAAAAATTCTGGCCGTATGGGAAGGGGGAATGTCCTTTCATGGCGGGATGATCGGTGTGACGGTCGCCGGCCTCCTCTTCTGTAAGACCCATCGATTTTCATTCTACGACGTGGCCGATGTCGCCGTCGTCAGCGGACCGATTGGACTCGGGCTGGGAAGAATGGGGAACTTCATTAATGGCGAACTCTTCGGAAGGGCCACCGATGTTCCCTGGTGTATGGTTTTCCCTCAAGGGGGCGAGGCCTGTCGCCATCCCTCTCAGCTTTATCAGGCCGGTCTAGAAGGGATCGCCCTCTTTGCAATTCTCTTTTTTCTTTCGGGGCGAAATGTCGCGAAGGGCGTAATCTTCTGGTCCCTGATCTTGTTCTACGGGCTGTTCCGCTTCCTGGTTGAATTCGCCAGAGAACCTGACGCCCACCTAGGTCTACTCTTCGGCACCTTTTCAATGGGTCAGATTCTCAGCGCCCCGATGTTCATCTTGGGAGGGGTCATGGTCTGGCACCAATGCACCAAGGCAAAGACACTCAAGATCAGCGATTGATCTTGAGACAAACCGCCAAGTCGGCTGAAAGACAAGGCCAGAGGCCATAAGGACAACCGAGGCGTACTTACCCGTACGGTGAGGAGTCTGTTGGCCGATAACGCAGTATTATCAGGCGAATCGGCGGTTTCTAATTCCGCAATCTCGGAATTAGGGAGACAAGCACGGCTTGATCTTCCGACCGTTATCATGTAAGGATCTAGCATATAGATCCGAACGAGAATTGCCTAACAGCTATTCTGACCACGCACTAGTGAGTGCCTTCCCCGCCCTTCCAGGGCGGGATAAGCGAGGGGGAGCTGGAATGATCGCCCTGAACTTTATAATCCTTCTTTTGGGTATATGGGCAATGTTTGAGTTGGTTAAGCGGAGTTAATATCGGACGATATTGGCCTATGCCGACTCAAAAAGGGAAACATATTCTTCGTATCCCTCTTTGACGAGATCTTCTTTCGGGATAAACCTCAATGAAGCCGAGTTGATGCAGTATCTCTGGCCGGTCGGTTCCGGGCCGTCATCAAAGAGGTGCCCGAGATGGGAATCGGCCTTACGGCTTCGCACCTCGGTCCGGGTCATGAAGAGACTGGCGTCTTTCTTTTCGAGTACGACCTCGGGCGCGATGGTTTTTATGAAACTGGGCCATCCGGTCTGAGAATCAAACTTGTCACGTGAGCTGAAAAGCGCTTCGCCAGAGACGACGTCCACATAAATACCCTCTTGTTTATTATCCCAATAGGTATTCTTAAACGCCCCCTCCGTCCCATCCTCCTGCGTCACCCGGTATTGAAGGGAAGTCAGGTTTTCTTTCAAAACCTCCTCAGGAGGTTTCTCGTATTCTGGTGTATTTTCCACTTTGTCCTCCTGATCGTCCTTAGCCGTTCTTGAGAATGATCTCTCCCCGATCCAAGCCGACCCTCTACTCAAAGGAATCGTGAAAAAGATGGGTAAACTGAATGGTCAACTGAGTACCTTCAAATCAGATGACAATACCTTTGAGATAACCTTGCCCTTTTTTATCGGCTCGGTTGCGGTATCCTGATAGGATTTCCCGCTTGGATTGCATTCAACCCGCTTTTTGATTCTGTTCAATTTAAAATGTAGCCGCAAGAGGCCACTTACGGTCGAAATAATGCTCACAAAACGCTGAAGGTTGAATTTAAAGATGTTTTCAATCGGAAGACCGGGCCTTCTCTCAAAGCGATCAATTCTTCTTAGAATCCCTGACTGAAGAGGGTGGATGGATTCGTAGAGGATTGAGCCGTAAAACCACATTACCTGCTCTGTGAGCCGTCGCATACTGTTGCCATCAGCCCATCGCCGGCGCAGAAGCAGCTCGACATTCTCCTCTGAATAGTAGGAATCCCACGCCGCCCTGTAGGTCCGATACCACTCCATTTCTGACATCTTTGGATGTTTGACACAAGGATGCTCCAGGTCGTATTTATTCATATCCGGCTCCAGCCAGACCCCTTCTTTGACCAGCGTTTGATGATCTTCAGAACCGGGAAGCGGGGTCAGCATAAAAAATTCGAGCAGATCAATCGGCAATTCTTTTTTTATGATTTCGATATCGGACATTACCGATTCATAGGTATCGTTCGGGAACCCGATGATATATCCCGCCGTCACCAAAACACCCTGACGACGCCAATCCAGCAGCATGACACGATATTCTTCAACATGATTCTGCTTTTTACCAGTACTTTTCAATGCCTCCGGATTGATGTTCTCCAATCCGATGAAAACCTTATGGCAACCCGCCCTGCCCGCTTTTTCAATAAATCGCGGAAGCCGGTGACAGGCCGTATCGACCTGTAGAATCATGGAAATTTTGATCCCCTCATTTTCACGGAGATAGATAAGCCGATCCAGGATTGATTCCCAGCTCCGGTTTCGGGCAAAATCATCGTCCGTCACAAAATAACGCCTGATCCCGTTTTCCCAGTTTTTCCGGACAATCTCTTCGACGTCGTCTGCGGTTCGAAAACGTGACTTCTGACCCTGCACATTAATAATCGTGCAGAAACTACAGGCAAAAGGACAACCGCGACCGGCATCAAAAGTGGTCAATCCGCCGACATAACGCGACACCACCTTTTCCGGGAGAATCGGCGCGGCCTGCTCCTGAAGACTCGGAAGATCCGATAAAAAATCATAGAGGGGCTTGAGCTTATCCTGAATAACATCCTTCAGAATACCGCCCCAGGTCTCTTCAACCTCCCCAGCCACCAGGGTAATCCCCTCCGACATTGCCGAGTTCAGATCGTCTGGTATCTTCTCAAGCATGGAGAGACACCCACTCACATGAAAACCGCCAATGAGGACAGGCAGCTTTTCTTTCATAAATTGATGTGAAAGATCCACCGCCCGAGGAAACTGATTTGTCTGTACACCCACCATACAGATCACACCCTTTGCATGGGGTGAACGGAACTGCTTCAGGATTTTTTTAACCGGAATCTTCTGGTTGGTCTCATCATAGACATCAATGATGATTTCGACATTGTCGCCCAAGTCTCCCGAGGCATAAACCTTTTCCGTAATCGCATAAAGGCAGGCAAGACTATTGCTCGGAATAGATGAAAGCTGCCAGCGGATCACATAGCCGTTATCATCATAGTGGGAGGGCTTAATCAGAACAATTCGGAAGGGCTGCTTCAAGAAGAATGACCTGGGAGAATAAAAAGGATGACCTATACTATGGAGCACTCTACCAAAATATCACCGCGGGGTTCAACATAAAATAAAGGAATCACAAGGGATGGCTCCCAATCTTAATCATACCCTAATATTCTACCTGAACCAGGAAGAGTCCCTGTGGAGGGGCGGTCAGGCCCGCCATTCCCCGGTCCATGGATCTTAAGACCGTCGTGACCTCATCAACAGAAAACCGCCCCCTACCCACCCCGACCAGAAAACCGACAATATTCCGAACCATGTATTTCAGGAAACGGTGTGCTTTCAGGGTCGTCGTGATCTGGTCTCCCCGCTTTTGAATATGAATCTCCTCCAGAATAAGGCGGCAGTCTTTCACCTCCCCATTTTTAGCCGCAAAGGAGGTAAAATCATGTTCCCCCAACAAGATCCTGGAAGCGGCGCGCATTTTATGGAGGTTTAAACGGGTGGAGACAAACCAGGACGCTCGGCGTTGATGAGGAGAACGCCTCTGTCCATTGTGAATGTAGTAGGTATAGGTTTTTCTTTTTGCCGAAAATCTCGCGTGAAACGAATCAGGAACTTCCTCGGCAGTATGAATGACAATGTCTTGCGGAAGGACGGAATTAAGGGCACGGACCCAGTTCACTGTGGCATAAGGGGCTGTCGATTCGAAATGGGCGACCTGGCCAAAGGCGTGAACCCCGGCGTCTGTCCTTCCGGCGCCATATACCGGCGTTGAGTTCCCTGTGATCTTTTGAAGACCCGCCTCCAGGCTTCCCTGAATGGTCTTTAGATTCGGCTGCTTCTGCCAGCCATGATAATTCATCCCATCATAGGCCATCATGAGTTTGATAATGGACATCTAAGGGTCTCAGAATCCGGTTTTCAGGGACTGGATATAGGCTTTGATCCCTTTATAAAGTGCTTCGGCAACCTGTTGCCGGTAGCGTTTTGTCCGGAGCCGTTTTTCTTCGATTTTGTTGCTCAGGAAGGAGATCTCAGCCAGGATCGCCGGCATATCGGTATGGGCGAGGACAAAGAAGGGGGCCTGTTTGACACCCAGGGCGGTTGTCGGATATCTGGGAATCAGGTGTTTGATCAAGGCTTCTTGCGTATGGTGCGCCAGTTCAAGTGATGCATTTGAGGTAAAATCCCGTTCAAGATCATTTAGAATGAGTTCCTGAAAATTGAGCGCTGCTGCTTCAGAGGTCGCATTTTCACGCGCCGCCGTCGCAATCGCGCCTTCATCTGTCGCACGGCCTAAGAGATAGATCTCAATCCCTTTCACGTGCTGCTTCGGAGCGGCATTAACATGGATCGAGATAAAGAGGTCCGCCTTTTTCCGATTGGCCAGTTCCGTCCGATCCTTCAAAGAAACAAAGACATCTTCACTCCGCGTCATGATAACCTTTTTCTTGAGCTCTCTTTGCAAGAGCGTCTTCAATCGGAGCGCGACATCAAGGACAATGTCCTTCTCCCTCAGGCCGCGTCGGCTCGAGGCACCCGGATCTTTTCCCCCATGTCCCGGATCGATGACAATCGTCTTGATCTCAAAGGGAGGCTGGATGAGAATTGTTGAGTCCCCGCGCTTAAGGTCAGCCACTACGCCGTCTTCAGGCTTGGGGAGAAAAACATCAATCACCAGTCGGTCTGGATTCGGAAGCGTGAAGACCTTGTATTCACCGGAAGACTTAAAGTCAATCAACAGGATAATCTCATTCCGCTTCCCTTTTTTGATCTCAATTTTTTTCAGAAACTTGTCCTGGATGGATAAGATCCGTTTTTCCTGAAGGGTCACCCCCAGTACTGCAGGCGAGAGATCAACGGCAAGAGTCGTTTCCGAAACCCATGCCAAGCCGTATAAAAGCGGGCGGCTCAGATCAATGACGATCCGCGTATGATCCGGATGCGGCGCGTGGCGTATATTCACCACAAAGGCAGGGGCATCGGCAATCGCTTGAATCTGCGGGGAATGAATCCGGGAATCAAACACCGCCGGCTGTACTGATGGGGTGATCCGCTCAGGTTCCGAAAAGACAGCTCTCATCGCTACGCAACAGGGACCCGCCTCCACGACAGAATGGCGTCCATCCGCTGCAAATGTAAACGAGGCGGAGAGAACAACCAGAAAAAGGATATAAGGGATAAATCTTCTCATCAGTTTAGCAGTTTAACATAAACCTAAATCAATTTATTTTATTTTTTGGATACAGGATTGTAGTCCCAAATTGAAGACTGTATAATCCATCCGCTGTAACGATTGGAACGATGCGCTTGGCGCAATGCGGGAGAAATTTGTATGCAAAAAACAGATCGCGCACTCATCTTCGGACCGGGAGATGTCAACGCCTTCTTTGGCCTCGTCATCGACAATATGACCCAACTGGTCATCATGGCAACGATTCTGACCAAGGTCTTTGAGTTTCCCAGAGAACTCGTCTATTACAGAATGATCCCCGGCTCCGCAATCGGCGTCTTTGCCGGAGACCTGGTCTACACCATCATGGCCATTCGCCTGGCACGAAAAACCGGCCGTCGGGATGTCACGGCGATGCCGCTCGGAATCGATACCCCCTCTCTCTTCACCTTTTTATTCGGGGTCATCGGCCCCGCTTATTTATTAACAAAAGATCCCGTCCTGGCCTGGAAAATCTCAACGGCCGTCGTCGTCGTCGTCGGTCTCGTGAAGACAGGAGGGTCCTTCCTCGGCCCCCTCCTTCAGCGGGCAGTCCCCCGTGCGGGACTTTTAGGGCCAATCGCCGGCGTGGCTCTCCTCCTGATCGCCTTTCTTCCCCTGATCAAGATCTTCCACAACCCCCTGGTCGGGTTTATCTCTCTTATTGTAATATTGACCTGTATCATCGGAAAGGTTCCTTTTCCTTTTCGTATCCCGGCCGTGTTTGGCGCGGCCCTTCTCGGCACACTCATCTACTACATCACAGGAAATCTTTTCGGAGATGCCGCCTCCCTTCCCTCTCTCTCCCAATCCTTTCAGGGGATACAGTTTACCTTTCCCTATCCGACGCTTGATTTTCTAGAAGGGATTCCCTACACACTGGCTTACCTTCCGCTCACCATTCCCTTTGCCATCGTGGTCATCATCGGGGGGATCGATGTCTCCGAAAGCGCGGCCGCCGCCGGAGACCACTACGACACGCGGTCTATCCTGCTCACCAGCGGACTCTCGACCCTCCTGACAGGGCTCTGCGGCGGCGTCGTCCAGACAACCCCGTACATCGGGCATCCTGCCTACAAGGAGATGGGAGGACGCGCCGGTTATACCCTCTGGACCGCCCTATTTATCGGCCTGGGAGGAATCTTCGGGTATCTCGGCATCATGGTTGATCTGATCCCTGAAGCAGCCCTGGCACCCATCCTGATCTTTATCGGCCTCGAAATTACGTCCCAGGCCTTTTCGGAAACCCCGAAAAAGCACTATAAGGCCGTGGCCTTCGCCTTCCTCCCTGCCGTGGCCGCCCTGTTATTGATCGAACTCAATGCCCTTCTGAACCACCTTGGAAAAAGCCCCGCAGATCTCCATGGCGAGATGGCCGTCACCTTCAACATGATCGTTCTGGTGGCCAATGGTTTTATCATTTCTTCGCTTCTGTGGGGATCAAGCCTGTCCATGATCATTGATCACAAACTCAGGAGAGCTGGAATATTCTTTGGCATTGCCGGTGTCCTCAGCCTCTTCGGAATCATCCATTCTCCCTTCGTGGACGGTCGGCTCTTCTTCCCCTGGCAGGTCGATACAACAATTCCTTTCCTACTCAGCGCAGGCTATTTGGGAATGACACTTTTTCTATATGTGATGGACCAGATTCAAAAGAAGGGAAAATCGTCGTTACTTTGACGATGATGGTCTGGATCATTGGGTATGGGAAAAGACCACCTCGGCAAGCGCACGGATAAAGAGGGGATGGGTGTTCAAGGATCGGGTGCGCCGCAGTGCTATCCCTGCCTTTGCGGCTGTTTCTTTATAAAGGATGTCAATGTCATAAAGGATCTCGACATGATCGGAGACAAATCCGATCGGGACAACGAGAAGATGCTTTTCTTTTTTTTCGGCCATCTCATAAATGACGGCCTCCACCTCCGGCCCGAGCCACTTCCCCGGACGCAATCCCTTACTTTGATAGGCAAAGCTCCAAGGCTTCTTGGGAAGGTTTGGAGAGAGCCGCGCGACAATCCCGGAAACCGTCGCCCCTACCTCATCAGGATAAGGATCGCCCTCCTTCAGGATATGCTCCGGAAGAGAATGGGCCGTGAAAAGAAGCTGAACAGAAGGGCGGGTCTCTTCTGAGTAAGCATCAAGGGCCTCTTTCAATTTTCCCGCAAAGGCATCAAGTAGGAGAGGCTGGTCGCACCAGCTTTGAACAGGCACCATTGGGAGTTGGCTTCCGGATTCTGAGAGTGCCTGCTTCAGTGTTTGGATATACGCGCCAACACTCAGTTTCGAATATTGCGGGGCAAGGCTCACGGCAATCAGAAGGTCGGCCCTGTCCGAGATGATTTCCTTTACCGTGTCTTTGATAAAAGGGTCCCAGTGCCGCATGCCGATGTAGACTTTGAATCGGTGGCCAACTCCCTCATTAAGCAAGGCTTCAAGCCCTTTCGCCTGCTGCTGCGTAATTTCCAGGAGAGGAGATTTCCCGCCGATCAGGCGATACCGTTCCTTGATTTCTGCCATCACTTCGGGAGAGGGTTTCCGGTCTTTCATGATGTGGGTGAGGAAGGGCTCGATGTCGGAGAGTGCATTTGGACTGCCATGGGCCATCAAAAGCACCCCCACCCTGGAAGGGCTCATCTCACCCATCTTTTTCTCCATGGCTACGTTGCTGTGGTGCCCGAATCCTCACGTAAACCATTACGCTCCTGTTCTGCGCTCCTCGCACCTTGCCTTGAAGGAAAATCTGGGCAAGCTGAGCCCTTCCACCTCTTGCGAGTGATGGGTAAAAGACCAGCATCAAGTACCGCTGCTTAGGATTTTTGCGCTTTTTTCGTGGACCATTTCTATTACGGCCTCGACATGTTCTATGGGGGTCTCCGGGAGGATGCCGTGGCCCAGGTTGAAGATGTGGCCGGGGCGGTTTCCTGCACGGCGAAGAATATCGTCAACCCGTTTTTCGATTTCGGGGATCGGACTGAAGAGAAGCACCGGGTCGAGATTTCCCTGGACCGCAACATCGTTTCCCAACCGCCGCCATCCTTCATCCAGGTTGATCCGCCAATCCAAACCGATTACGTCTCCCCCCGCTTCCTTTTGTAATTCAAGGAGCATCGAGGTCCCTGTCCCGAAATGAATGAGAGGCACCTCCAGTTTTTTCAATTCTGAAAAAAGTTGCCTCATATGGGGAAAAACACTGTGCCGATAATCTTCGGGCGAGAGGGCGCCGATCCAGCTATCAAAGATCTGAAGAACCTGCGCCCCGGCGGCAACCTGGGCAGAGAGATAATCAATAAGAACCCGGGTCAGTTTTTTCATGAGAACATCCCAGAGATCGGGCTCACTGTACATCATCGTCTTGGCAAGAAGGTAGTTCCGTGAGGAACTTCCTTCAATCATATAACTGGCCAGTGTAAAGGGAGCACCCGCAAAACCAATCAAGGGAACCTTTAATTCCTTCCGAACCGTCCGGAGCGCCTCCATCACATAACCAAGATCCTCCTCAGGCGTCACAGGCCGAAGCGCCTCCACCCCCGCCTTATCCCGGATCGGATTATAAATGACAGGACCTTCTCCTTTCACAAACTCCAGATTGAGGCCCATCGGCTCAAGCGGCAGAAGGATATCGGCAAAAATAATGGCGGCATCGAAATTGAAACGCTCAATCGGTTGCATCGTCACTTCCGCGGCCAGTTCCGGGGTCTTGCAGACGGTGAGAAGGGAATGCTTCGCCCGAATGTCCCGGAAGGCCTTCATATAACGGCCCGCCTGGCGCATGAACCACACCGGCGTTGCGTCCACCGGCTCACGCCGGCAGGCCTTTAAGAATCGATCGTTCGTGGGATCTCCTTTCAAAAAGGGGCTTCAGTAATGAAGAGGGGTGATTTTATCATCAGCCATTAAAGGTGTCAAATTCCCCTGTATTTTCCTAACCTTTCTATACATTTAAACCGAATAGGGCTAAAATGAATGCTATGATACAAACACAACAGGACCTTCAGGACAAATTGCTCCGTTTAGACGGGCGGGGGTATAAGGCTTATAAACAAATCAAAGGAAGCTATACCTTCCCTGACTATACCTTCATCATTGATCACGTCCAGGGGGACCCCTTTGCAGCGCCCAGCCGGGTTCGGATTCAAATCCCGCAATCGATCGCCAGTTTTCCGGAACAACTCTATCGAAGCCGGAGCAGAAGGACGGCCCTGGCAGACTTCATCACCCGCCAGTTTGACCGGCAGGCACGGGAAAAAAGCCGACGCAGGGGAACCGGTAACAGCGGGATCATCTCCATTGACCGACCGGGGCAGGAGGTTCTCGAACGGACATCGGCCTTTGTGAATGATCAGCAGGTCGAGTTACGATGCTTCGTTGGCCTTCCGGCCCAAGGCCGGGGCATTTCGGGCCATCAAGCCGTCGAAGTGCTCTGTGAAGACCTTCCGGTCCTTGTCGAAAGAACCCTCAAGTTTCATCGACTAGACCGTGCCGCCATCCAGACTATTGTTGAAACGGTCGAAGATGCCGATGCCATCCGTGCGGAATTACAAGACCGGAAACTCATCGCCTTTGTGGCCGATGGCGCTCTCCTTCCCAGATCAAGCGGTATCGACTCCCGTCCCCTGTCAGCAGAGGCCGTTCTCTTTCAATCTCCCGCCGCCTTCCGAGTGATCTTTCACCGCCCCAATCTCGGACCGATTCATGGCATGGGGATCCCACACGGGGTGACCCTGATTGTCGGCGGTGGATACCATGGAAAATCTACCCTCCTGAGAGCAATCGAGCGGGGCGTCTACAATCATATCCCGGGGGACGGGCGGGAATTTGTCATCACAGATCCCGACGCGGTCAAGATCCGTGCAGAAGACGGAAGGCGCGTGGTCGGGGTCGATATCTCCCCTTTCATCAACAACCTTCCCCAAAAACGCTCCACAACGGCATTCTCGACAGAAAATGCCAGTGGAAGTACCTCCCAGGCGGCCAACATCATTGAGGCCCTGGAGATGAAGGCAAAATGCCTTCTGATTGATGAGGATACGACCGCGACAAATTTCATGATCCGGGATCACCGCATGCAAGAATTGATCGCGAAAGAGCGAGAACCCATCACCCCATTTATTGACAAGGTCCGCCAGCTCTATACCGACCACGGCATTTCCACCGTCTTGGTCATCGGTGGAAGCGGCGATTATTTTGAAACCGCCGACACGGTCATCGCCCTGGAGAATTTCCGTCCCCAGGATGTGACCGAGCGAGCGCGGGAGATTGCCAGGAAGTATGCCGACGAAAGAACGCGCGAAGGGGGCCCCTCTTTCGGGAATATCCGTCATCGGATTCCCTTACCGCACAGCCTCGATCCCAGAAGAGGATCGCGTGGAATCCGCCTAAAGGCCCCTGACGCCGAGACCATCGCCTTCGGCTCGGAACGAATCGACTTGTCCTCGGTAGAACAGATTGTCGAAAAGAGCCAGGTCCGGGCAATCGCCCATGCCATGGCCTATGCCAAATCACACTACGTCAACGGACACCGGACACTGTTGGATATCGTGGAACTGATCATGGAAGACATTCAGGAGAAAGGCCTGGACCGCGTGGCATCGGCCCCCTACGGGGACCTGGTCCGTTTTCGAAGATTTGAATGGGCTGCCGCGGTGAACAGGCTACGCACTTTGGCAATCAGATAACCGTTCATGATCAGTCATCCATCTACACTTGATCCCACTCCTCCTGAGATTCCGCATAGTGGAGCATTTTTTTAACATAAGGGAGAAAACCATAGGCGGGAAAGGCCAGGAAAAAGGTCAGCAAAAAGTACGGGGCATAGCCCATATTTTGGGCGCCGAAACCGCCCGCCCATCCGGCCAATGAACGGCTGAGGGCAAACACAGAGGAAAGCAGCGCGTATTCTGTCGCGGAATGCTTCTTATTCACGATCGCCATCAAGAAGGCTAGAAAAGCAGCCGTTCCCAGGCCCCCGGTAAATGATTCGACGGCGCTGGCAGAGTAGATCAAGGCCTTGTGCTCCAAGGAGATGATCGTCCCGGCCTCAACGACGGGAAGCACATATGCCGCCATTGCATATCCCAGGTTGGAAACCGCCTGAAATAATCCAAGTGTCCATAAGGCTTTAAAAATACTGGTTCGGTCCGTGATCCACCCCCCCGCAACGCCGCCGGCAATAGAGAGGATCAGGCCGATGTTCACTGAAACAAGACCGATCTCCGTGGCACTGAATCCGACATCGACCCAGAACGGTTTTACCATGAAGCCCATGGAGCTGTCTGCAAGTTTGAAGGTCAATATAAAGACGATCACCGGGATAATATAGGGCCGTTGAAGCATCGCCATCAGGGTTCCGAACATCGGTCCCTCCGCCACTTTGGACAAATTGTTCCCATTGCCGGAGGAGAGCGCCTTTGAGCCAAGGCCGATGCTTGCCCCCATCACGAGTGCGGCAACCCCCAGAGAAATCGGCCAGAAAGAAGGGGTCGTGTCCGACCAGTGGGTCGCGTTATTGATCAGCCACAATGTTCCCAGAAAAAACAGGACCACAATGCCAAAGGTGCGAGGGCGGTGAATGAGCCTCCTCAACTCCCCGAGCAGGGAGGGACCTTCCTTGTGCGCATAGGCCTTCTCCTTGGGGGCATTCAGGCAGAAAAACCCCGACAGACACAAGATACCCGCAGCGGCCATGTAGGCCCCCGACCAACCGGCATAGTCACTGAGAATCAGAACAAAACCGGAGGCGAGCATGCCCACACGGTAAAATCCGATCCGGAGTCCATTGGCCAGGCCCAACTCTTTTTTGTCCAGAAGTTCGATGGTATATCCATCAATGGCAATATCATTGGTTGCAGACAGTAGGGTAAAACAACCCACAGCAATCCAGGCCCAGGGACCAAAACCGAGTTTCAAGGAAAAAAAGAGAATCACAACACCCATCAGGATGTCGGAGATAAACATCCACCGCCTGTGATGACGGTAGTGGTCGATCGCAGGTGCCCAGAGAAACTTCAGGGTCCAAGCCAGACCCAGTAGACTCATGAAACCGATCTTCCAGAGTTCAACCCCCTGCTGCCTGAAATGGACCGGAAACAGGTCATAGAAAACACCGAGAGGAAATCCCTCTGCGAAATAAAGAATCCCGATCCAGAACATTTTTGACTTGAGAAGTTTCTGTCCTTTTTTCAAAATAAGACCTTCTGAATCGGTAAAATAGACTGGAAGGATTAAGACTGGTTATACACCCTATTGATTAAGAGAGGCAAGGAGACCCAAGATATGCCATTGAACGAACAAAGAATCTCTTTGTAGAGCTTTCGGTACGGGTCCGGCCAGGCGGTGAAAAAAGCGAAAAACGACCCTATTTCTCTGTCAGGCAACTAGAAAGAATATTTATAGCCCAGGCCGAAGGTTCTGGGCTTTCCCGGGCGGTCGCCAAAGGGGCGCCGCGACAGGAGATCGCTTTTATCCAGGGCGTTGTCGATCTTCAGGTACAAGGCATGATCGGCCTCGAAATCCCAGCGTCCGCCCAATCCACGACGGTATAGGCCTTCAGGGTGGACCCGGCCAGCAATACATACATCACCGGGCCGCCCTGCTCCAACAGCTGGTACAGAAACATTTGGGTCCTTACACACGTTCTAAATATTCTTGCATCTTCTTTAAGAAAACGCTACATCGACAGTTCAATCCCCACATAGCCGAATAGCGGCATTCCGGGACGCGGTCCGTGCGGTTGACGCGACACAATGTATTCCTCGTCGAAGAGGTTTTGTACACCGCCGAAGAGCTTCACTTCTTCGCTGATGCGGTAAAAGCCCGTCAAATCAGCCACAAAGTAGCTGTCCGTTTTTCCAAAACGGGCATCTGGATCGCCGTCACCGTTGACTTGGAGACTGCTGTTATCGGCGCTGGAGAAGGTCTCATCCACGTAGGTTCCCGAAATAAAGCCCCCCCATCGCTCTGTTTCCACACCCGTTCCGACGCTGATCACCCATTCCGGTACATAGGTCACCTTGTTGCCTTTTTTCCCAAAGCTGAAGATCGACTCGGCGTCAGTCGATCTCGCGTCATTCTGCTGTTCCGCATTTGTATAGGTCAAGGTCAAGTACCAGGGATTGCGGACTTTCCACCGATTCGCGATCCCTGGGTCAATCTGCGACGAAAATTCAAGCCCGTAGCTATCGACTTCGCCAAAATTTTCATCGTCGCCGCTGCCCGTCCCGCCGACATTATCCGTGACAACCAGATCTTTAAACTGGGTATAAAAAAGCACCGCTTCGACGGCGAGCGCTTGTCTGCGGTTCCTGTATCGCGCACCTGTTTCAAAAGCAAGGCTGGTTTCTTCATCGAGACCGCTTCGCGTCCCTCTAGGACTGGGTGGTGAAAAACCGCGATGCACGCCGCCGAACGTGGTCCATGCCTCATTCACACGATAGGAGACGCCCAGACCTCCGCCCACCATATCAAGGCTGTTTTCGCCATCTCTTCCCTTCGTCCCGCCCGCACCTTGCAATGTGCCTTTCGGATCTTCCGAAGTTTGGTCCAAACGCTCGTAGCGGATGCCCGGGATAAAGGTCCACGGGCCGGCCTCAATCGTATCCTGAAGATAAAAGGCCAGTGCGTCCGTTTCTTGAAGGCGGTCTCCGGCGTCACCTGGCGTGCCTGGCGTGAGACCGGAAATCGTGCCGTTAGCGGATTGCGCATACAGGTCGTTCCACTGAAAACGCCGCACTTCATCCATATGATAACGGATGCCAAAGGAAACTTCGTGCCACACCTCTGATCCAAAACGATAGTAAGTGACGGTCTCAGCGCCTTTTGCTTTATACGAACGATTGTTCGCGCGGACACGCAAGGTACATACCCCCGCACCCTTGAGACAGGCAAGCCCCTCACCGCCGCCACCGCCCGCCAGGGCCTCTGAAAGCGACATATTCACGGAAACGGGCAAAACGGGCAATGCCCTCAAATCATTCAGTTTGTACCAATTGCGGTCGAATGTATTGTAATAAAGTGTCGTGATGATATCCAGATCATCCGTCGGACTAACCGCATAACGCAGGGAAGTGCGCTTCTGCATGGCATCCATATTATCGAAGCGCGAAGCGGCGTAACGCCGAGTGGGGTTTGCGTTGAAGTCGGCTTCGCTCAAACCAAGATAGGTTTCATTCGCATCCAGTTTGGTCTGACCATATTTCAACTCCAAATGCTGATAGATCGCGGTCTTCGGTTCCCAGGATACCTTGATCATGGGTTCGGTCTTTGTAAAGCCGGTATCGTCGCTGTCACGAAAATCGGGAGTCCTGTCGATCCGCTTGAACCCATCGTTCTTTCGCGTATAGCCTTCCAGCAGAAATCCGAACCGCCCGACCTTCGTGTCAATGGTGTTTCCGACATAGGCGTGGGTGCGCAACTCGTTAAAACTGCCGTACATTGACTTGAGATAAACCGTTTTCTTGTTGGGAATCGGCGTGGAAAGGTAGTTGATCACCCCACCTGTAATATGCGGGCCGTACTTGATTTGGCTCGAACCCTTTAGAACTTCTAAACCGCTCATTCGTCCCACCGTCGGCGAATAATAGGCCGATGGCGCAGAATAAGGCGCGGGGGCCATCAAAATACCGTCTTCCATAATCGTGACCTTGGCGCTGCGGCTCGTATCGACCCCTCTTAAACTGATATTGGGAAAAAGCCCGAAACCATCCTCTTCCCGCACATAAACCCCGGGGACCTTGCGAAGTACGCGGTTGATATCGTCATAAGCTTGTTTTCGGATTTCTTCTTTCACAACGACATGGGCAGAACCGGGCATTCCCTCGGCTTCGCTTGGATTGCCGATCACCAATATCTTATCAAGTATCTTTGTCTCTAAATCGTCCGTCCCCTCGGCGGGAAAAGCCATCCTCACCCCCCCCCGTTGTACGAAGGATGTCATCAAAATAATTAACACAGCCAGTATCCATCTTTTTTGCATCTTCCAGAACCTCCCATATGATTGATTGTTGTGGTTTCCAGTGTGAAAACTGTTGTTTTGGGCGCTGGTTCGCAAGGAATCTCTGGCCGCTTTGGTAAACTATCTTTATTTCATCGGCCGGATATTTTTCCCGGAACAAGAACCACAGCTTCCATAAAGTTCCAGCCGATCGATGAACCTTGGTCTTTCATGTATCGATAGAGCTCTTCGGCGGTAATGTGCCGTTCAACCTCCATGAAGGCCTTCAAAATGGCACTCCGCTCCTTTTTATACATGAACCATTGCAAGTCCCTAACCGGAAGTTACTGACCTTAACCAAAACAAGCAATAACCATGAGACTCATTTTCAATATCATGTATATTACTAAACTCCATGCAATATTGTCAACATATTCTTTAGTTCTTTTTAGGAATTCTATCGGAATGGAAACCATCTTTTGGGAATAATGGGCAGGACTCGCCTTCAGGACAAGAGAAGTTTTATGTTGTCGTTTTGCGACTTGTCATTCCGGCTCTAAGTCCGGCATGACATCAATTGATTTTAATGGAGGCCTTGAACCCTTCACCTTATCGTCGAGGGTTGTTCACTTGGATGGGATCTCGGTCTGCAGAAAGGCCAGCCATTGGGTCGCGGAGCGATGGGTATCGGGTGAGGCCTTGGCCTTCTTAAAAGAGGTGATGGCCCTTTTTGGATCTCCAAGTGCGTTGCTGGCGATACCCAGGAGAAGATGGGCACGGCCGGGATCATCCATCTTGCCTTTTTCAAGTCCTGCCTCCAGCGCCTGAACCGCTTCTTCCCAGCGCTCCAATTCGACCAGGAGCGTTCCCCTTCGAACATCCAGTTTCCCGTCACCGGACAACTTCGCAGCCCACTGTAAGGCCCTGACGGCACGATCCAGTTCTTTGGCCTGGAACCAGGCATTCGACAGTTTTTCCCAGTTCTTCTTTGTAGACTGAATAGATCCTTCCTTGATCCCCTTTTCCAGCAAAATCCCGGCCTTATGGGGGACCTCTTGATACTGGTAGAGACTGGCAAGCAGGACAAGGTCTTTCTCTTCAAGAAAACCTTTCATGTAGGCCAATTCAAGGATGGCCAAGCCCTTTGCATCTTCCTTAAGCGTCAGATAAAGGTTGGACAATTGGCTCCAGTAGACCGATTTGTCCGGGAACTTGAGGATGATCGTCTCCAGAAGCCGGGCCGACTCCCGATACTCCATCAACTCATAATGCAGGCTCAGGAGCGACTGGTACCATGCCTCTTTTGGCGTCGGAGAAAGGATGATCGCCTCCCTCAGGTGAGGGATGGCACGGGTAAAACGATTGAGGGGAATATACGCGCCCGCCGCAAGGGCATGCGCCTCCGGCGTCGGGTTCGGCGTCTCAAGCAACCAGCGTTCTATGGCCTCCGCTCCCGGTTCATAGCGTTCTACTGAGATATAGAGCTGGGCAAGATCGTAGAGGATACGGAGCGCGGGACCTTCAGGAAGGGCATCCAGGGCGAGAGCCGCCTCAAAAGAGGGGATGGCCTTGGAAAAATCATCCATACCAATATAGGCATATCCATAGGTCTGATGAACGACAGAGGCCTCATAGGGTTTCCCTTCAAGCTTCGACAATAGAGTATCAAGCGCCTGAAGGGCTTCTGCAACCTGCCTGTCTTCAATGAGGCGGTGAACCTCAATAAGACGCTCGTAGGTTCGTTGACTGAGAACCGCCTTTTTCTCTGCATTGGCGTCCAGGGGCGCTGCAATCCCACATCCGAAAAGTACCAGGACCATGAGGAGAAATATAACTTTTTTCATGCAACCTGTCCCCTTGGGTCTTGATTATTTCTGTAGACTGAATCGAATATTCTGCATGGCACGACGCTGTACCGGCTTTCCTTCAATAAACTTTGGCCTGAATTTCCACCTTCGTATGGCTTGGAGTGCGGCGCGGTTAAATACGGAGGGCGGGACAGCCTGGACGACGGTGGGATCAATGACGGAACCCTCGCTCGTGATGGTAAATTCCACCGTCACCACCCCTTCGATCTTTGAACGGATCGCGCGCCGGGGGTAGCGTGGCGGAACCCTCACCATGGGGATGACATCCGTTTCTATGATACCCAGACCGATATTTGGGGCCACGGATAGCCCGACATCACCAGGACCTTCCACGACCGGGAGAGGATCTGGAACAAACTGACCCAGATAAGGTCCACCCCTCAAACGCATTGCCGACCGGATCGGACGCAATGGGGGCTGGATCTGTTCCACTTCCGGCTTCGTGAGCACCATTCTCTTCATCCGCTCAGGGGGTGGAGTCGCCTTGGCGAGAGAAGGTCGTTCGGGCACGGTCCGCGACTTGGACTTCGGACTTTCCACCTGGCGCTTCATACGGATAAAATCTATCCCTCGAAAGTTTTCATCCCGGACAATCCGCTGTCCATCCGCCGCAACCATATTATGCATCAGAAGAAACAGGAGAAAGTTGGTGACAAGGGCGACAACAACAAGAGGAATAAATCTCATCTCCGACGCTCCTGTGTTGCAATGGAAACATTGGACACACCCGCCAGTCGGGCCTGATCGATCACGCGGACCAGCAGCCCTGTTTTAGAGCCCTCATCGGCGAGGACAATCACCGCCCCCTCGGGATGCTCCACACGCATGCGTTCAACATTCGCACGGACGGTTTCGATCCCGATCCGCCGCTTGTCCATCCAGACCTCCCCGTTCTCGGAGATCGCGATCATGATGTTTCCCTCCGACTTGCGCTCAGCGGAATGCGCCGAGGGCCGGCTGACCTCTATCCCCGCCTCCTTCACAAACGAGGTGGTCACAATGAAAAAGATCAACAGGATGAAGACCATGTCGATCAAAGGGGTCAGGTTGATGTCTGCCGCCGCGCCCTGAGTTCTTGTATGCCGTCTTCGCATTCTGCTACGCTTTTACTTTTCTCTTAATGTTGGGTTAACAGTTCTGCTACCCTCTCTGTTTCAGATGCCGCCCGACGCCTGAGATCCGCACTGAAAAAAAGTCCGGAAAGAGCAGTCACAAGCCCTGCCATTGTTGTAACCAGGGCCTCAGAGATCCCCCCCGCCATCCCGCGAAGATTGCCTGTCCCAAAGCGGGTCATCACATCAAAGGTCTGGATCATTCCGGTCACCGTCCCCAACAAGCCAAGAAGAGGGAGCACTGCGCACAGGGTCTTAATCAGGAAGAGCGATTGCTGAAGCGTCGAGGCGGATTCGGAAATCAAGGCTTCCCGAATCCGATTTGCAGTCCAGGATGTCGTTTCTTTTCGCTTGCGCCATCCGAAGACGATCCCGTCGAGACCTTTGCGATGTGTGACACAGATGAACCAATACCGTTCTAAAATTAATATCCAGAGCAGGATCGACAATACAAACATACCCACAAGAACAGGGCCGCCCATTTCAAGGAAGAACCAGATCTTTCCCAGGGATTCACGCAAGGCTGTCACTATGATGCCTCTCTGAAAGCCTTGCTACCATCCCCGCGCTTTGCTCATCAAGGATCTGGACCAGGCGGTTGCTTTTTCCATGAAGAAGGCTGTGCAGCAAAACGATCGGTATCGCGACAACCAAACCCAATTCCGTCGTCACAAGAGCCTGAGAAATTCCGCCCGACATCAGCTTTGGATCCCCGGCACCAAACAGCGTAATCGATTGGAAGGTTTCAATCATGCCGGTCACGGTGCCAAGCAAGCCCAGGAGAGGCGCGACCGCCGCAAGGATAGCGATTGTGGTCAGTCCCCGTTCAAGATTTGGAATCTCCTTCAGTGTCGCCTCATCCAATCGATGCTCCAGTGTCTCGACATCCTGGTCCGGGTCCTCCGTATAAACACGCATGATCCTCCCCAAGGCATTGTTCAGCCCCGGAAGATCCTCTGTTAATTGCTTCACAATCCTCTTTCCGACGACGGTCAGGTAGGCAAAGCGCTCACAGACCAACAAGAACGCAATCCCGCCGATGGCAATGATAAAATAACCAATGACCCCACCCTGTTGAACACGCTCCAGGGTATCGGGCGACTGAACAAGGAGAGAAAGGAGTGCTCCCCGGGAGGGGTCGATCGCCATCGGGACAACCCCATCCCTGGCCTCCTCAAGCGCCCATGCCATCTCCTGGAACCGCTTGCTCGGTTGACGGTTCAGTTCTACCAGCTTTCTGGTTTCAGGAAGGTAATGCAGGAACTTCCCTTCGGAGACGACGTTAAAAACACCCACCCGTGTCACCCATCGCTCCCTTTCTTTGCCTTCAGGCGAAACCACTGAGGCCGAAAACCGGACCACCTTGCCCGACTCCGTCATCTCATCCTGCAAGAGAAACCAAAGCCGTTCCATCTCCTTGATCGTCGGAAGGGCTTTGCGCTTGGCCAGAAGCCCGACAAATTCACGTCGGCCGGGCCGTTGCGTGGAGACCAGGGACGAACCAAAAAGCCCCTCCGCCTCTCTCGCATGTTGCCGAACGACGCCAAATAACTCTCCCAGGAAACCCGTCTCTTTATCGAGTCGGGTTTCAAACGATGCAAGTATCTTTTCATTTTTCTCAAACTGCTTTTTGAGCCTCTGACTTCTCTCCTCTTCCAAGACAAGTCCTGCCTTGACCTCCTCCAGGAGACGGCCTTGCGCATTCCTTTCGGTCAGGAATTGTGCCTCCCGACCGGCATTCGCTTTTATCGCGTTCTCGCGCTCGTTACGAACCCGCTCGAGCAATTCATCGAGGGATGCGGGCGGGTCTGCGGCATGCCCGATGGCAGAAGAGAAGAGCAGGGTTAATATCAGCAACACGAGACTTCTTTTCATTCGGCACCCCCCGGCGCGGCGATCGGAAGCCTGATGAGGTCTGCAGGGATCTCTTTTCGCGCGATCCGGATGCCGCGCATCACGGATGAACGGTCCCCCTCCGGAAGTGCAACCCAGCGTCTCTGTCCCTGGTCCCAGTAGCCGGTTTCCTCACCGTCAAGCGTCAGATAAACCAGTGAAACCCGGCCCATGCGGAGAAAATGAACCGTTCGGCCTTTCCCATTTTCACCGAGCGTCCCCTCATAGCTTTCGATGGTTCGCCCATATTCAGTCTCGATCTGGTAGGCTTCCATTACGCGACGGTATTTCTCAGCATTTGTCACATCCGCCCGATCCATTAATTCGCGAAGTTCCACTACGCGCGCGCGACGTTCCTCTTGTAAAAAAGGACGATCCAAGGTGACAAATTGATCCAGGCTTTCGACCATCCTCAAGATCAGAGGGACTATCTCGCGGTGTGTCACCTCAATCTCCCGAAGCTGCGCCTCCAAAGAAACCTTTTCTGCTCCCTGAGACTGGAGCAAGCGCTCAAGCTGGTCATTATAGGTCTGAAGACTGTCTCCCTGGCGCAGCACTTCCCGATATTCACTCAAGAGCCGCGCCGTCTCCTCTGAAAGCCGGTCAACCTTCACCTGTGATTGTGCGGCCGCCTTGTTGACCTCTGACTGGATTTCGGTTGAACGCTCAAGAGGATTCGCATGGACAGGCGAGATAAAAATCATAAAAAGGCTCAAGGAGATGAACCCTCTGGCAAGAAAAACGCGGAAACCCAAGCACCGCAGGAATCGATCTCTCACATAAAAAGACATGGTATTTTCTCTTTCCTGGACCAACTGGAAACGCTACACATATGATTGAGTATGATATTCAGTCTCATTAAATAGGAAGTCAACTTACATCATTTATTGTATATTTGTCAAGTTCTCTCAGGCTCCTTGTAAATACCCTCGTCAAACATTATTTTAAGTTTTTTTGAAGGGAAAGATCTGATGAAGTCTGGGTTTATTTTTCCGCGGAGGGAATAAGAGATGCCGGTCAAATAAATGGCATTATCGCGAGCTGAATCGAGAATAGAGACAAGTTAAGAGATGACTTAAGGCAAATAGCTCCACAATTCAGCGCTTATTTCCTGAGAAAATAAGCCTACTTTCCATCACGGAAGGAGATTCTTTATTTCTCAAACAGGCTCTTGGGTGCGCTCAATTCTGCATGTTTTGGGCAGCAAGCTCCGGACGAGCCAAGTCGTTCTCTGTTGCCACTCGATTTTTTCCCGCGTTTTTTGCAAAGTAGAGCGCTTTATCAGACCGTTGGATAAAGTCCTCCATAGATTCGCCCGACCGGTAACATGCTGCGCCGATTGAGACCGTTAACGTTCCAAGAGGTTTTGATGTTGCAACTGATTTAAGTTTTGTTTCAGAAAAAAAAGCTCTGATACTTTCCGCAACAATCCTGGCTCCGGCGAGCGGGGTTTTTGGAAGTATCACGGTGAACTCCTCTCCGCCATAGCGTGCTAAGAAATCCGTACCCCTCACTTTCTCTTTAATCTTTCTCCCAACAAATCTCAGGACTTCATCTCCGGTAATGTGTCCATAGGTATCGTTAAATCTCTTAAAGTGGTCTATATCGAAGAGTAATAAGCATAAATCATGTTCATTTTTGCAGCCTCGTTTGTGCAAATCATCAGTGTTTCGTCGAAGGCTTTTCGGTTGGCCAATCCCGTTAGAAAATCCACAGCCGCCTCGGCCTTTGAATGGTCTAATTCATCCTGAAGGGTCTTTAGTGCTTCCTTTGATTCCTTTAACTTGGTCTGTAATTTTTTTCCATAGGTCCCGATGGATTTTGATTCGACGATGATTTTGCTGACAACAGTCTTTATCTCTTCGACGGATGCGCCATCCGACAATTGTTGGACAGACTTTGAAATGGAGGACTCGTACTTTTCCGATTGTCCGGACAGTGTTGCGACCTCTGAGAGAACGGAGACTAAGACTTGCTGTATATCTTCCTGAAAATTCCTGAGTTCAGTCTCGCCCTTTTCGGAGCAAAAACGCTGATAAAGCACTGCGTTTCTTTCCTGTGGAAACTTTTCTCCCTTCTTGAGAATCGCGTCAATGGTTTCGCGTACCTCGCCATTGCCGGAAACATATTCATACCATACCGCATAATTCCGAGGCGTGACGGGAACACCATTCTCAGACATCAGAGGCAGTGCAAGGCGAGCATAGGCGTAGCATTCCTCTACGGACCCTTCTTTTTTCATACTTTCACTTTTTGTAAAATCATTAATGATCCTTGCTTAGGAAGCTCTGATTAAGTCTGTGTTGAGTTTTTCAGGAGATAAAATGTTTCTATTCAAGGCGCAAATCGCAGAGGATGGTTCTCGCGAAGCCATAGCCCGCTATTTAGAAGAACCACACCCCAGAAGGGTGGATTCTTCGACCCGAAATGAAGAAATACTCTTTATCCTTATTCACTCGCTAACATAGTGCGCTCGCTGTGCGTGTTCAAGATCTGCAACGCAGAAGCGGGACATTTTTGCCCTGAAGAAACAATTCATGACTTATTCAGAGCTTCCCTTACTTCCCTGAGATCTGCAAAACCTTGTCCTTGTTGCCCATCTTTCCCAGACTCACGGGCTTACCCAGAAGAAAGCCCTGAACCATGGAGATGTCCATCTCTTTCACGGCTTTCAACTCCTTCTCCGTTTCAACCCCTTCGGCAATAATCTCCTCCCGTGTGTAGTTTCGGATCGCGACCAATAAATCTTTTAAAAAAGATCTAAACTTTTCGGAGTGTACGCTTTGCAGCATGGTCGATCGATCTATTTTTATATAGTCCGGCGTAAACTGAGCAATGAAAGGCAAGGAGATAAAACCAGCCCCAAAGTCATCAATGGCAAACTTATAACCCAAGGCACGCCATTTTCGTGCAATTTCGAGGCTGAATTCGACATCATAAATGGCCTCGCTCTCCGAGATCTCCAGGATGACTTCCATCCCCGGAGGTTTTGGGGTCGGTTCAAGGTGGCTGAGCATATCAAACTCAACATTGACAAACACTTTTTTCAATCCAACCTCTTCAGCCTGCTTGAGCTGTTTCAAGAAGCAGAGACACTTCAACTCTCTCAGTTTTCCGATGGCATGATATTTTTTGAATATCTCTTGTATGCTCTGCTTGCCCCTGGGGTCACGGCCCAGGGCTTCATGACCCAGAATCTCGTTTGTTTTCGTATTCACAATGGGTTGGAAAACAACATCAATTGCATCCTCATTAAGTTCATACTCTTCCTCCCCGATGTGGATCTTATCCCCTCCCTTTTTGGCAATATAGAGGGCCCGATCCGCAAGGCAGATGAGTTCATCTTCATTCGTTACATGTTCAGGGTGAATAGCCACCCCGATGCTAATATCCAGATTCAAGTCTATCTTTTTTCCTATGTTTTGTATTCCCTTCCGGATGCGCTCAGAGGTGATCAGGATTCCCTCCCGAGTTGCATTTGCCAGGATGACCACAATTTCATCCCCTCCCCAGCGAAAAACCAAATCCGTTCCCCGGGTGGAATTCTTGAACACCCTGGCCACCTCCCTCAGGATATCATCTCCGGCTTGATGGCCCTTGGAATCATTGACCTTTTTAAAATGGTCGAGATCGCAAAGGAGAAGACCAAGGTTCGACTTGTTTCGATTCGCGCGGGCAATTTCTTCTCCGATTCGACGATTGAAATATTGGCGATTATAGAGGTCCGTGAGGGGATCACGGAAGGCCTGTTCCTGGAGGACAGCCCTGATGTTTCCAAAGGTGATCCGTGTATGGACGACGTAAGCGCAGAAGAGAACGATGAGGATGACCATTCCGATTAAGGCCCTGGTCGCCGTGCGTGTTCCGCTTGGATCCAGGGCCGCTTTCATTCAGAATGAGAACATAGGTTCCCGCAGAAACACTTCCAATTTCCAGGATGAGGGCAAAGGCCAAAATCCAGAGATGCCATTCGTGGGTCTCAATTTTGCTTAAATCCTGGCCCGTCAGTTTATTTTCCTGCTTTTGACGATTGGCATTGTACAGTCTTAGAGATTTGAACCAGGGCATCGCAGTATCCTTAACATGAGTGGGAAAATAAAATATGGCCCTAGTAGGGCTTACCAGCTAAGCGATTGTTGTCAAGGAAAAGCCTCTTTTCGAGATCTAAAATTTGGATCTTGGGATAAACCGCATAAGTTCGCCTGAAAGACAAGGCAAGAAAACATGAGGGCGAACGGAGGTATTCGATCCTGTTCATTAATGGCCCCCAAAAATATTCGCCTTGCCAAATGATGCTTGATTCTATTAAATTACAAGTCTAACGTAGAAATTAAAAGGAGAGTCATAATAGAGGTACCATGTCTCATCAGGAAGCACTTCATCAACTGCATCAACATCTCAGCAAGCAGATTATCGGACAACCCATCCTGGTCAATCGGCTTCTCATTGCTCTCCTGGCCGATGGACACCTCCTCGTAGAGGGGGCACCCGGCCTGGCCAAGACCCGTGCAATTAAGGTTCTAGGTGAGGGAGTCGAGGGCGATTTTCACCGAATTCAGTTCACCCCGGATCTCTTGCCTGCAGATTTAACCGGGACAGAGATCTTTCGGCCTCAGGATGGCTCCTTTAAGTTTCAGCGGGGGCCGCTCTTTCACAATCTGATTCTTGCGGATGAGATCAACCGCGCCCCGGCGAAGGTACAATCCGCCTTGCTGGAGGCAATGGCAGAACGTCAGATCACGGTGGGATCCGTCACCTATGCCTTGCCGGACCTCTTCCTCGTGATGGCGACTCAGAATCCGATTGAGCAAGAAGGAACCTATCCCCTGCCGGAGGCCCAACTCGACCGCTTCCTGATGCATGTTCGGATCGACTACCCCGATGAAGAGGCGGAGCAGGCAATTCTTCATCTAGCCCGGAGCGAAGCACGGCGATCAACAGAAGCGGAGGGGGCTTTTTCTCCTTTATCTCAGGATGCAATCTTCGGTGCGCGTGATGAGATCCTGGACCTCCATATGGCAAAGAATATCGAGGCCTATCTGCTCCAAATTGTCATTGCAACCCGCAAACCCGCCATTTATGATGAATCATTGGCAAAGTGGGTCCAATACGGGGCCAGTCCTCGCGCCACCATTGCGCTTGATCGTTGTGCCCGTGCCCACGCCTGGCTGGAAAAACGTGATTATGTCACGCCGGAAGACGTTCAGGCCATGGCCTTTGATGTGCTGCGGCACCGCGTTTTGTTGAGTTATGAGGCTGAGGCAGACGGAGTCACACCCGATCGTTTTGTGGAGGAACTTCTTTCACGGATCGCGGTCCCATAAGGGTCTGTCCCAAAATAACATGCGTGATTGGCCGGAGACAATTTTTGAGCGAGACAAGGAGCGAAGAGTGCGCATACTGAAGTATGTAAAAGATAAGCGACGCAGACGCAGCCAAAAAGGGTCCCGGCCCTTCGGGGAGTCCCAGCTTTGGCCCGAGGCTGCGTTGTTCCTTAGTCACATAGCTGGGGCTAAGCTCCCTCGTCACGCCTTGCCTCGGACTCAAAGCTGGGACTCCCAATCGCGCATGCTATTTTGGGACAGGCCCTAAGCGCCAGTGTAACCATGCCATTCAGATTAAAACAATTCAGCTTACAGAAAAAAGGTCTCCCTCCCTCTCCGATCCTCAATGTCTCCAAACAAGACGAAAGTCCGGTTCGTATTACCAAGGCAGGCTTGATTTCTCTTCATCGTCAAGCGGAGAGTCTCTCTTTAAGGGCGGTCAAAATTCGTTCCGTGCAAGGAGGACATTATCTCTCTCCTTTTAAAGGGCTGGGGATGGCCTTCGATGAAGTGCGCCCCTACCAGCCTGGAGATGATATCCGGACGATTGATTGGCGTGTCACCGCCCGCACCGGCAAGACGCATACCAAGTTATTCCGTGAAGAGCGGGAACGCTCCGTTTTGCTCTGGGTGGATTTTCGTGCCCCAATGTTTTTTGCGACGCGGGGCCTCTTTAAATCGGTCATGGCAGCACGTACGGCGGCCCTGCTTGCATGGAGCGCCTTCCACCATGGGGACCGCCTCGGCGGCCTGGCCTTCTCTGAAAACCGACATGAAGAAGTCCGGCCTCAACGCGGGAAAAAGGGCGTGCTTCATTTCATTCGACGTATGGTGGAACACCCGGCCTGGAAGGAAACACCCTCCGGAAACAGCAGAGAAGCGGCGGCGCTTGCGGCCCTCATCCGACTCCGCCGTGTGGCACGCCCCGGCAGCCTGGTTTTCTTAATCAGTGATTTCAGGGCGATCGGGACAGCGTGTGAATCCCACCTGGCGCAACTGGCCCGTCATAACGATGTGGTGATGTTATTTATCCATGATCCCCTGGAAAAGACCCTGCCGCCGGCGGGAATATACCGTATCTCCGACGGGTCAAATGAGGTGACCCTGGATACAGCAGATCCCGCGCGCCGTCAGGCCTATCACTCCAGGTTTCATGAACGTCAAATGGAATTAAAGCATTTTTGCATTCATAATGGGATTCATTTTCTGCCCTGCACCACCTCAGGAAATTTACTACTTACCTTACTAAATGGGCTCGGGCTTCAACCCCAAAAAGGGGCCGCATAATGGGAGAAGGCTCTGCTTTGCAGTTGCGTGACATCCACCTCCCCGATCCGGTTTCCTGGTGGCCGCCTGCCCCGGGCTGGTGGGGACTGATCACCCTGGCCCTGTTATTTTTTCTGGCCCTCCGTGCCTTCCTGAAAATGAAAAAGGCCCGCCGGGTCAGGGTGGCCGCCTTAAAAGAATTGGAGTTGTTATCTACCACTTTTACCCAGGCTCAGGATGCGCATCACCTGGTCAAGGCGCTATCCGTTTTATTGCGACGCATCTGCCTGAGCTATTATCCCCGCTTCGATGTGGCCGGACTCACCGGAGAAGCCTGGCTCCACTTCCTTGATCAGCATTTCGAGGAAGAAAAAGGGCATGGCCGTTTTAGTAAGAGCCTCGGGCGCAGCCTGATCACCGCCCCCTATCAGGCAAAAGCCGAGATTGATGGCTTAGGCTTACTGAATCTCTGCAAAGACTGGATCACGGCCTTGCCGCCGCTTGGAAGTCTGCCGCGCGGGGGGTCAAGATGATCCATTTTGGATGGCCCTGGCTTTTTCTCTTCATCCCCCTGCCCTGGCTTTTTCGACGTTTTCTGCCTGCGGCTGCCCCTTCACAAGAGGCCGCGCTTCACGTTCCTTTCATGGAGGCCTTCGTGGAGGCTCGGTCCGGCTCAGCAGAGTTCAAAATGGGTCGCCGCATCTTATGGTTCGCCTTCCTGGCCTGGTTGCTGCTCGTCACAGCCGCCGCCCGTCCTCAGTGGCGAGGAGAGCCTCTTGTCCTGCCAATCAGCGGGCGGAACTTAATATTAGCGGTGGACCTCTCAGGAAGTATGATGGCGGAAGATTTCGAGATGAATGGCCGGATGGTCAACCGTCTTATTGCAACGCAAGCCGTGGCAGGTGCCTTTATCGAACGCCGCGTGGGAGATCGTCTCGGCCTGATCCTCTTCGGAAAACAGGCCTATCTACAGACCCCCCTGACCTTTGACCGAAAAACAGTACGAACTCTGCTGCAGGAAGCCGTCGTTGGGCTCGCAGGACAGGAAACCGCCATCGGAGATGCCATAGGACTGGCGGTAAAACGATTAAAAAAGAACAAGACTGCAGACCAGGTCCTCATACTTCTGACGGACGGGGCGAATACCGCGGGTGAAGTAACACCCATCAAGGCAGCGGCCTTGGCAAAAGCGGAAGGTTTGAAGATTTACACGGTCGGGATCGGAGCCGATGAGATGATGGTCCGTTCTTTTTTTGGGACACGCAAAGTAAATCCCTCGGCCGATCTCGACGAGAAAACCTTGAAGGCCATTGCCGCGGAGACCGGCGGGCGCTACTTTCGCGCCCGAAATACAAAGGAGTTTGAGGAGATCTATAAATTACTGGATACCCTGGAACCCATTGAGCAGGAAAAGCAGGTATTTCGCCCAAGAATGGCGCTTTATCCCTGGCCTCTAGGCGGGGCGCTGCTCATCGCGGCCCTGGTACTCCTGAAGAGAAGCCTCCCGAATATGCGATTGGGTTCATTGGAAAATAAGACAGGTTGATATCTCGATGATCAATGACTTTCATTTCCTGCGTCCGTTATGGTTGATGGGACTCCCGGTCCTCGCCACTCTGTTGTGGTTATACTCTCGTCGTCAGGCGGTCAGCAGGAGTTGGCGAGCGGTCTGCGACCCGGTATTGCTAAGCCATTTGCTCGTGGGGGGATCAGAGAGATCGAAAAGTGGTTCAAGCCTGTCTCTCATGGCAATCAGCGGCGGGCTCGCCCTTTTTGCCCTGTCAGGACCTGCCTGGAAACAGCTGGAACAACCGGTCTTTCGTGATCAATCCGCCCTGGTTCTGGTCCTGGACCTCTCCAGGTCGATGGATGCCACCGACATCACGCCCAGCCGTCTGACGCGCGCCCGGCACAAGGTGGTTGATATCCTGAAAAAACGCCGTGAAGGCCAGACGGCCCTGGTTATTTACGCAGCAGATGCCTTCGTGGTCAGCCCCTTGACGCAGGATGCGGCAACAATCATCTCGCAGGTCTCAGCACTCGAGACAACATTGCTTCCACGACAAGGAAGCCGACCCGACCTTGCGCTTAAAAAAGCAGGACAGCTTTTAAAACAGTCCGGTATCCCCAGGGGACATATTCTAATGATTATGGATGGCCTGGAGAATGCCCCGAAGGAGGGGGTCGAAGCGGCGATGGCAATACTAAAAAGCCAGAACGCCCTTGTTTCCATACTCGGGGTCGGCAGTCTGACGGGCGCGCCGATCAAGTTGGCCCAGGGCGGCTTCTTACGGGATAAAAAAGAGGCGATCGTCATTTCAAAGCTGGAGGAAAATGCCCTGATGACACTCGCAAGACAGGGGGGTGGACGCTACCATCGCCTGTCTCTGGACGATCGGGACATCAGTCGTTTTTTTGAGACCACGACCGCGGGTCGATTTGAAAAACAGGAAGAGGAGGCCAACTTAAAGGCAGACCGCTGGCTGGAAGAAGGACCCTGGCTTCTCCTGCTGCTTCTGCCCTTTGCCGCCCTTGTTTTTCGCCGCGGACATCTTGCAAGCATTGTATTCATCTCAGGATTAACCCTGGTCGGCCTTCCACCTACGGCCGAGGCCCTCGACTGGGAAGGGCTCTGGTCACGACAGGATCAACAAGCGGCACGTATTTATGCCCAGGGAGAAGAAGACCTTGCAGCGAAACTTTTCATCGACCCGGCATGGAAAGCAACCGCGCATTACCGCGCGGGGCAATATCAGAAAAGTATCGAGACCCTTGAGGGACTTCAAACGCCGGATGCCCTCTATAACAAAGGGAATGCATTGGCACGCATGGGCCAGTTGCCCGAAGCGATCCAGGCCTATGATGAAGCCTTGAACCTTGATCCCAAACACGAAGACGCCGGTTACAACAAAGAACAGTTGCTGCAACAGATGGCCCAGCAGAATCAGGACCAGGAAAATCAATCACAGGGAGAACCTTCTGGAGATAAAAACGGAGAGGCTCAAAATCAATCGGGGGAGAACCAGTCCGGTGACAGTCAAGAAGGAGAAGAGTCGCAAGACCCGCAGGAGAGTCAAAATGCTTCATCCGAAAATCAAGGGGATGAGGAGGCTTCAAGGAAAGAGCAAAATACCGAAGATCCCGGGAACAGGGATAATTCCGAAGAGCGCCCTGATACACAACAGGCACAAGAACGGGATAAAGATCAATTGGAAGAACAGAGCGGTCCTTCCCTCGCTCAGCTTGAGCCAGGTGAACACGATGAATCCGAGCAGGCCATTGAACAATGGCTCCGGAGAATCCCGGATGATCCCGGCGGGCTCCTGCGCCGAAAATTCCTCTTTCAATCCCAACAACAGACGAGAACAAGACCTGAGGAAAAAAAATGGTAATGCATCGGCATAATCTCATCGGAGAGGCAAAGTATGACAGCGAGACAAAATATGCCGCGCTTGTTGCTTTCATCCTGATCCTTCACTTGCTCTCCGGTCTTTCCTCCGGATGGGCCGCGACGATCCATGCGGAACTCGACCGGAACCGCGTCTCCATCAATGAGTCTTTCACCCTGGTTTTTGAGACAGACGGCTCCGTGGACGGCGATCCGGATTTTGAACCCATCAAAAAACACTTTGAGATCCTGCAGAAAAGTCAGGGAAGTACCATGGAGATTATCAACGGGCAGTTCGCTCAAAGAAAGCGATGGACCCTGACGCTCATGGGGAGAGAAATCGGGTTTTTTACAATACCGCCGATCTCATTCGGAAAGGATAAAAGTCTCGGTCTCCGGATTGATATAGAAAAAATGAAGACATCCCGGGATATAAAACTGGAACCGCTCTTCCTGGAGGTCTCGATCGACCCGGTAGTCGCCTATGTCCAATCACAAACGATCTATACCGTCCGTCTCTACCATTCAGTAACCCTTCTGAGTGGAAAGCTTTCAGAGCCAAAAGTGAGTGATACCGATGTGGTCATTGAAAAATTGGGAAAAGACCGGGAATTTGAAACAACCCGGCGTGGAAGAAACTACAGGGTGGTTGAAAGACGTTATGCGATTTTTCCGCAGCAGAGCGGTCGCATAAAGATTGATCCGATCACCTTTGCGGGGCAAATGGCCTCCCGTTCAAGATCGAATTTCAATCCATTTCCAGGGGGCGGCCCGATCAAGCGTTTGCGCTCCAAAGCCCTCGAACTCGAGGTTCATCCGGTTCCTCAGAATAAAGTCCGAGGCAGATGGCTTCCCGCCAAAAACCTTCGGATTGTGGAGGCCTGGCCGGAAGGAAAAGATGGCGCGGCGCTGTCAAAAGTCGGAGAACCGGTCACCTGGACATTAACCTTGATCGCAGAAGGATTAACAGCAGCGCAATTGCCGGAGATTTCTCCCGGTTTTCCTGAGGGTTTTAAATCCTACCCGGATCAGCCCGTCTTGACCGATGAGACAACACATGAGGGGCTGATCGGATTCCGCCAGGAAAGAATTGCACTCATCCCGACGAAGGCAGGGTCCTTTCTCCTCCCGGCCATAGAAGTCCCCTGGTGGAATACAACGACAGAACGGATGGAGAAGACCCGTTTGCCGGAACGCCTCATTAAGGTTGCCCCGGCTGATCCGGGGGAGCAACCCGGCCCATCCGGTCTTTTTGAGGACGAGGCCGAAGCTGACGTCCAATTGGCAGAAAGAACCGCCTCAAAAGAGTCATCAGGGCGTTCCGATTTTTGGTCCTGGATCAGCCTGGTTCTTGCCCTGGGATGGACGGTCACCCTGATTCTATGGTGGGGCACCAGACAAAGACCCTCGGCCGATCCCATGCCGGACTCTGAAAATCCGACCCTACCTGGGATCAACCAAATCAAACGGAAACTCAAAAAAGCCTGCGTACAGAATCAGGCCCATGAGGCCAAAGAAACCCTGTTGACCTGGGCACAGATCCTCCGCCCCCCGATACGGATCACAAGCCTGGGCGAACTGGGGAAGCAAGTGGGCCAGGCTCTATCAGAAGAAATCAGCCGCCTCAATGGGGTACTTTATAGTCGAACCTCAGCTCCCTGGCAGGATGGGCCGGGATTATGGGCTGCGTTTGAAGAGGAAATATCAGCCAAGCAACCCAAGAGCGGACGCAAGACGGAAGTCTTGGCACCCATGACACCCAGGCCATAAGAGAACTTATCGTGCGAGAACAATATTCCACAGATCGGAAAGACCTGGAGAAACAGGTGGTCATTCATACCTATAGGGCGACCGGACCCGGAGGGCAACACCGCAATGTGACCGACTCCGGCGTGCGCATCGTACACCGGCTTTCCGGCATCACGGTGACGGCAACCGAGTCCCGTTCACAACATCGCAACAAGGACAAGGCCTATGAACGATTGATCCAGCGATTAAAGAAAATGAACCATCGGGAAAAACCCCGGGTTCCAACAAGAAAGTCCCACAACGTCCGCGAAAGAATCCTGAAAGAAAAGGATCTCCTCCAGAAGAAAAAAAGATTGCGCAAGCCGCCCGGCCCGGAGGATTGAGCAAAAAATACAAAGCATGACACTCCTCGTCTTCGGAGAAAAAGCCTTGACCCGGATTCCCAAGTGGGCCCGCCAAACTTCCCTTGACCCTATAGATAGTTTCTGTGATAATGACTGGATTTGCACGGGATATCCGTAGATTTTGCGTGATGGAAGCCCTCTTTGTTGATGATGGATTTAATAGGTTTATGACAAGACTTGGGGTCAATGTGGACCATGTTGCAACCCTTCGTGAAGCGCGGAGAGGGGCGGAGCCTGATCCGGTCGCGGCGGCGATTCTGGCCGAGTTGGCCGGGGCCGACGGCATTGTCGTCCATCTCCGGGAAGACCGAAGGCACATTCAGGATCGGGATGTCCGGATTCTCCGTGAAACCATCCGGACAGCGCTTGACTTGGAAATGGCCGCGACGGAGGAGATGGTCCGGATCGCCCTGGACATCAAGCCGCCTCTGGTCACATTGGTCCCGGAAAGCAGACAGGAACTAACCACCGAAGGCGGGCTGAACCTGATTGCCTCCCGCGAGAAACTGGAAAAAGTGATCCATCATCTTCACGAAGCGGGGATTACCGTCTCCCTTTTCATTGATCCGGACCCCATCCAGATCAAAGGGGCACACAAGGTCTCGGCCGACCGGGTGGAAATCCATACCGGTCCTTATGCAAACAGCAGAGGCAATGCCCAGAAGACTGAACTTCATCAGATCATGGAAGCAGCGAAGCTCGCCTCAAAACTGGGGATGGGGGTCAGCGCGGGGCATGGTCTCGATTATGTGAATGTGGCGGCGGTCGCACGGATTCCGGAGATTGAAGAGCTGAATATCGGCCATAGCATTATTTCCCGTGCCGTTCTTGTGGGGATGGAAGCGGCTGTCAGTAAAATAAAATCCCTAATGCAGCGGAGTTAAAAACCGCCGATTTGCCTGAATGACTGCGTTATCGGCCAAAGGCCTCCTCCCCGTACGGGGTATGGTCTTGTCTTTCAGGCGACATAACGGTTTTCTTATGATTCAATCATGAAACATGGAAACGGGAAAGGTTGAACATGAGTATTGTTGGCATCGGCATCGATCTGGTTAAAATCTCACGCCTTGAAGAGATAACGCAGCGCTGGGGAGATCGCTTTCTGAATCGGGTCTTCACTCCTTCCGAGCGTGACTATTGTCTTCAACACAAGCGCCCTCACATTCACTTCTCCGCACGGTTTGCGGTGAAAGAGGCCGCGTTGAAGGCCCTAGGAACCGGCCTCCGGGAGGGAATCCGCTGGAAAGATGTCGAAACCGTCAACGACCCGAATGGAAAACCTGAGCTCAGGATGTATGGGAAAACACGGCGGCTTGCTGAGGCGCAAAAGGTATCGAAGGTCTTTACCAGCATGACGCACGATCATGACTATGCCATTGCACAGGTTATTCTCGAACAGAATGGGTAACGATTCAGCACACCCCCCTTTTTCTCCATGGCGGCGTTGCTGCGGTACTCGAATCCTCACGTATAGACACATACGTTGCGGTTCTGTGCTCCTCGCACCTTGCCCTGAAGCAAAATAGTGGCATACTGAATCGTTACCAGGATGGAAACAATGAAAATTGTCACAGCAGATGAGATAAAATTGCTCGACCGGGAAGCCACTTCCGAGTACAAGATCCCCTCCCTCCTCCTCATGGAAAATGCGGCGAGGGGCCTGGTGGATCATATTGAAGCGGCCTTCGGCCCTGTAAAACAAAAGCGGATCGTAATCCTGGCAGGCGGGGGGAATAACGGGGGAGATGGGATTGCAGCGGCGCGGCATCTCCGGATGCGTGGGGCGGAAGCGATCATCTACCTCCTCTCCGAGATTGAAAAATTTGAAGGGGATGCCAGAACATCACTCGATATATGGATTGCAACCGGCGGTCTTCTGGAAGTTGTCGGTACCTTTTCGTGGGAATGTCTCAAGGAGGACCTCCAGAAAAGTGACCTGGTCATTGATGCCCTTCTGGGAACAGGCCTCTCTCATACGGTCGAGGGAGACTATGCCGAGGCCATTGCAGCGATCAACGCGTCCGACCAACCTGTCATCTCGGTCGATATTCCCTCCGGAATTTCTTCTGATACCGGAGAGATCTTTGGCGTCGCAGTGAAAGCCGACTGGACCTTTATCATCGCCTTGCCAAAACGCGGTCATTTTGTCCGTGCCGGGCTTGAACATTGTGGAAAGTGGGAGGTTGTCGATATCGGGATTCCTCCAGCCTTGATTGACCGAGCTGAGATCAATGTCGACCTCATTACCCAAGAAATGATGCAGCATCTTCCCCCGCGCCGCACCAAAGGGATGCATAAAGGAAACATGGGGCATCTCCTCCTGATTGCCGGCTCTGTCGGAACACTGGGGGCAGCGCAAATGGCCAGTCTGGCGGCGATGCGTTGCGGCACCGGACTGGTCACGGTGGCCCTCCCGGCCACGGTCGCCGCATCAAATGTCCCCTTCCCCATGGAGGTCATGACGCTTCCACTTCCGGAGACGAACGAAGGCACGCTTTCCCTGGCCTCTGAGAAAAAACTCCTCCAGGGGATTGAGGGAAAGACCGCCATTGCCGTCGGACCCGGTTTATCACGCCATCCGGAAACCCAGCATCTTGTCAGAAACCTGATTCGTCAAGTCTCCATTCCAATGATTATTGATGCGGACGGAATCAATGCCATCGCTACGGATCTTTCCATCCTGGACGAAAAACGGAGTCGGCTCATCCTGACACCGCATCCAGGTGAGATGGGACGGCTCATGGGAACGAATTCCGACGATGTCCAGTCGGATCGCTTCAAGATTGCAGAAGAATTCGCAAAAAAGTGGGACGTCGTCCTCGTACTAAAAGGGGCACATACCATCGTCGCCACACCCGATGGCTTGCTTCGGGTCAACAACAACGGGAACCCGACCATGGCGACCGCCGGGGTTGGAGATGCCCTGACCGGAATGATCGCCGGATTGGTCGCGCAAGGGATTATGCCGCAGGATGCCGCAACACTGGGGGTCTACCTGCATGGTCTTGCAGGGGATCTGGCCGCTGAAGTCCTGGGCGAGGGAAGCCTGATCACCTCTGATCTCATCGGGAAAATCCCAGAGGCTATTGCAACACATCTTGGAAAGGGTAAACATGACACAGACTGAATTATCAATCTTTTTCTTCGGCATCATATTCGTAATCGCTATCGCCATGATTATCCACTCCTGGATTGATAAAGGCCGGATCAGAAAGAATTTTGATCGGCTCGCCTCAGAACTCTCCGGACAGGTCCTTCAGGAAAACGGCTTTATTTATCCGCGTTTTTCCGCGGAAGTTTCCGGTCGGCATTTCGATCTTTTTTTTAAAGTGGTGAAGGCCGGACGAAAAGAAATCCTCTACTACATCTACAGCCTCAAGACCGGTGTCACCGAGGATATCCTTCTCCTTAAGAAAGACTATTTCAAACCAATTACAGATGAGGACCAGTTTACCGAAGAGGCCGGAATACTTCTCTCCAATATCGATTCAAGGTACCAGGTCCGTTCACAACATGTTGCATCGGCCCAAACAATTTTTAAAGAAGCAAATGTGAATGGCTACCTCACATCCCTCGACGAATTCTCAAGTCTACAACTCGGTCCGGATGCCCTGGTCGTTGGCAAGCCTTATGACGGCACCCCCGATACGGAGCCGACAAACATCCTGCGGAATCTTCATATCCTGGAAAAGCTCGCCGAGGCAATGGAAAGATGTCCAAGCACGGCCTGAAGAAAGAAGAGACTTCTCTCACCCTTTTCAGCCCTGGCGAGGAGGCGACCTTTCGCCTGGGGAAAGTCTTTGGAAAGACAGCCGTCGGCGGCGAGATCATCGCCCTGATCGGTCCGCTCGGTGCAGGAAAGACATTATTTGTTCGCGGCCTGGCCGAAGGGCTTGAGGTCCGTGATTCACATGTCAGCAGCCCGACCTACACCCTGCTCCACCAACATGAAGGCCGCCTTCCACTTACCCACGTCGATCTTTACCGCCTGAACGGTGCGCACCAAATCGAGACGATTGGACTAGATGAATATCTGGGCGGTAAAGGAGTTGTGGCCGTCGAATGGGCCGACAAGGGATTTCAAGAAAACCAAGAGGCTCACCTGACGATCACGATCCGCTTCCTCGAAGGGAACCAGAGAGAAATTCTCCTGACGGCAAACAACGCGCACCATAAGAGATGGCTTGAACAGATAAGACTATCAAAAGACTGGAATACAATTAAGAAAATAGATGGATAACAGCGTGTCCTTCCAAATATCGGAACGTACGTGTCTATACGTGAGGCTTTGAGTACCGCAGCAACGCGGTCATGGAAAAAAAGATGGGTGAACTGAATAATTACCAGGCGTCCGGTAAGATCAAGGCACTCACACAAGAGATGGTTGCACGCCTGAAGTGGTATCAAGACAACGGGGTCCTGTCCTGGAAACGCACAGCAGCCCAGGAGAGCTCCGTAGAACAATCGGCGGACGGGAAAAAAGAGCCAATTGCCACGGACCCCACGTCTCAAACCGGGCTCATGACCCTGGAAGCCATTCGGGAGGAGATGGGAGACTGTCAACGCTGTACGCTCTGTTCAACACGAACAAATATAGTCTTTGGCACAGGAAACCCGCATGCCTCACTCCTCTTTGTCGGTGAAGGACCCGGCAGAGACGAAGACCTTCAGGGCCTGCCCTTTGTCGGCCGGGCGGGACAGCTTCTAACCCGAATGATTGCGGCAATGGGCTTCTCCAGAGATGAAGTTTATATCGCCAACATCGTGAAGTGCCGGCCTCCTGAAAACCGGAACCCGAAGCCGGACGAGATCGCCACATGCCGTCCTTTTCTCCATCAACAAATCTCGGCGATCCGCCCGAGGGTGATCTGCGCACTCGGAACCTTTTCCGCCCAAACCCTTCTCTCCACCGAGGAGAGGATCTCTGATTTGAGGGGGAAATTTCACGATTTTTTCGGAATAAAGGTGCTGCCAACCTTTCACCCGGCCTACCTGCTTCGGAATCCAAGCCAGAAGAAACATGTCTGGGAGGACCTGCAGTTGATCATGGCAGAGCTCAAAAAGAAGCCGGTGCCGGATGAGGCCGCGGGGAAAAGAAGATGAACCAGCTTTGGGCCCCCTGGAGGATCACGTATATCAGAGGAGAAAAAACCTTGGGTTGTATCCTTTGCGACAAACCAAAACAAAAGAAAGACAAGGCAAACCTGATCCTCCTGAAAGGGAAAACCGGTTTTGTCATGATGAACCTTTATCCTTACAGTAACGGCCATCTCATGGTTTGCCCCTACAAACACGCAGACACCCTGGAAGACCTCTCCAATGAGGTCTTAAAAGATCTCATGCAGATGGTCAAGCAATCACTTGCTGCCCTGCGCAAGGCCTTTCAGCCGGAAGGGGTCAATGTCGGCCTCAACTTGGGAAAAGCCGCGGGCGCCGGGATTGAAGACCACCTCCATTTCCATGTGGTTCCCCGATGGGAAGGAGACACCAACTTCATGACCGTCCTCTCTGAAAGCCGTGTCATCCCGGAAGCCTTGACCGAAACTTACCGCCACCTCAAACCCCATTTTAAAGGCAAATAAGATGGTCAGACTCATTCTGATGATTCTTGTCATTTGCGGCCTGTTTGGCTTTGCCTATTCCAACCAGGACCAAACCATCTCGCTCTCCATCTTCTGGCAAATGGACACCGGACCCCTACCCGTCTATGTGATCGTCATCGCCTCATTCTTATTCGGCACCATCTTCGCCCTGATGATGTCCTTTCCCGGATGGCTCCGATCAATGATCGAACAACGAAGGCAGGGCAAGAGGATAGAACAGCTTGAGATTGATCTGGATCGTATTCGCTCTGAGGCCCTCAGATCCGTCCCACCACCTCTGCCGCCGACCTCAATAGAGGAGATCCATGACGATGCGTAACGGTCCAGCTCACCCGTCTTTTTCTCCACGGTGGCCTTGCTGTGGTGCTCGAATCGTCACGTATAGGTATACGCTCCGGTTCTTCTCCGCTCCTCGCGCCTTGCCCTAAAGCTTAATCCAGGCAAGCTGAACCGTTACGACGGTATAAATTAATAAGGAATAAACATAAAAAATGGGCACTTCCACCCCTTTAATGAATCAGTACCTGGAGATTAAAAAGGGTCATCCAGAGGCCATTCTTTTCTTTCGTGTCGGAGATTTTTATGAGATGTTTCTCGACGACGCCGTCACTGCCTCCAAAATTCTTCAGATCACATTGACCTCCCGCGATAAGAACAACGCCAATCCTATCCCCCTTTGCGGTATTCCCTACCATGCCGCCTCCGGCTATATCGCCAAGTTGATCCGGTCCGGGTCCTCTGTCGCCATCTGTGAACAAATTGAAGATCCAGCCACCGCCAAAGGGCTGGTAAAACGCGAAGTTGTTCGCGTCATTACCCCCGGAACGGTCATAGAACCTGAGCTTCTCTCCGCGAAAGAGAACAACTATGTGGCCGCGCTCAAGTGGAATTTCAGATCACCGCTCTCCCATAAAACCCGGATTGGCCTGGCCTGCCTCGACCTGTCCACGGGTGATTTTAGAATGCTCCCCTCCTGCGCAGGCTGGGGCGAAATTAAAGGAGAGTTGCTGAAGATCGGACCGAAAGAGATTCTCGTTCCATCAAGTGATCCGGAAAAACAAGCCCTCGGAAAAGAGACCCTGGTGGGCCTCCTTCAAAAAACCTGGACCATTCGCCAGGCTTCTCCGGAATTCTTCAACCCGGCAGAGGCGGAAGAAACCTTAAGAAAACACTTTCAAATCCATTCAGTCCATTCACTTGGGGAAGATCGCTTCAGCCTGACTGCCGCAGGAGCCCTTCTATCCCATCTACAGGAAACACAAAAGATCGCCCTCGAGAATATTGTCTCACTTCGGCCAATCCCCTCGGAAAAACTGATGCGGATTCATCCCCTGGCCATCCGGCATCTCGATCTGGTTCCGCTGACTCGCGACAAGACCGAAGGAACACTCCTGCATCTTCTGGATCAAACGATGACTGCCATGGGGGGACGTCTCTTGAAAGACTGGATTCTTCACCCCCTGCTCCAACCGAAACAGATCAATCAGCGCCTTGACGCCCTCAGCTATTTTTTTGAGGATGTTTCTCTTCGGACAGAACTTCGAAAGCGACTCCAGAAGGTTGCAGATATTGAGCGCCTCATCGGACGAATCAGTCTAAAGGCAGCCCATCCGCGCGACCTCATCGCCCTGAAGGAATCGACCCGACGCCTTCCAGAAATTCAGAAAGAACTCACACAACCGCGGGATTTCCATTCTCCAAAACAACAACCCGCGCTCATCGCTGAGATGATCGCCTCCTGGGACAATCTGGATGAGGTCTTCCTCTTGATTGAACAGACCATCGTCCCCCAACCGCCACTCTCTCTCAAGGAAGGGGGCATTATTAAAGAGGGCTATTCTGAAGAACTGGACACGCTTCGCCTTTTTCAAAAAGAAGGCCGATCGATGCTGACGGAGATTGAAAAGAGAGAGCGAAGACGGACCGGAATCGAAACACTCAAGGTTCGCTATAATCGGGTCTTCGGCTACTATATCGAGGTCAGCAAAGCGCAACTGTCCAAGGTCCCCCTGGACTACATACGTAAGCAGACACTGACCCACGCAGAACGCTTTATTACTGAGGAGTTGAAAGAGATTGAGGAAAAACTGACCGGCGCGACGGAAAAGATCAAGTCCCTAGAAAGTGAGGCCTTTGAAGTGGTTCGCTGGAAACTCTCTAAGCAGGTCGCCCGAATTCAGGAGATGGGGAAGAAACTCGCGCTGCTTGATCTTCTGAGTAACCTCTCCGAAATCGCCCATCAGAATAATTACTGCCGGCCCGAGGTCAACGATGACCTGACGATACGGATCCTAGAAGGAAGACATCCTGTGCTGGAACAGGGGGCGGGACTCAATGCCCTGGGCGACAAACAGCCCTTTATCCCGAACGACACCCTCATTGCACCGCCATCGCAGCGAATGCTCATCCTGACTGGCCCCAATATGGCCGGAAAATCAACTTATATGCGGCAGATCGCCCTGATCGTCCTCATGGCACAAATGGGAAGTTTTGTCCCCGCAAAAGAAGCAGCCATTGGGGTGGCTGATCAAATCTTTACCCGTGTCGGGGCACAAGATGCCATCACAGAAGGCATGAGTACCTTCATGGTGGAGATGACAGAGATGGCACAGATCCTTCTCTACGCAAGCGATAAAAGCCTCATTCTCTTAGACGAGATCGGACGCGGAACAAGTACTTACGACGGGATGAGTATCGCATGGGCGATTGCGGAGTATGTCCATTCCGACCAGCTCGGAGCGCGGACCCTTTTTGCCACACACTACCACGAGTTGACCGGACTGGCCGACCTGCATGACGGGATACGCAATTATCACATCCTCGTCCGGGAATGGAACGATGAAATCCTTTTCCTCAGAAAGATGGTTCCAGGTGGCGCAGACAAAAGCTACGGAATTCAGGTCGGACGATTGGCTGGCCTCCCTCCCGAAATTATCCGCCGGGCCAAGGAGGTCTTGAAGGAACTGGAAGAAAAATCCTGGGACGCCCCGATCCATGCCCACCTACCACAACAGCCCGACCTCTTCTCCCCTGCACCTCAATCCGAAAAAAGACCGCTCACGCACCCCGTCGTCGAGGCGCTCCGGGAGATTGACGCAATGAACATGACCCCGATACAGGCGATTCAAATCCTCGCTGATCTTTCCATCCAGGCGAAACAGGTGAAAGAAGAGTAAAATAAACCATGAAGGAATTGACCGGAATCGCTGATCACATGAAAGAATCCTCAGACCCGATAGCACGATTCACTGCTGTTTTTGAGGTGGCAAAGAATACATTTCCGTATGATGCAACGGCCTGCACCCTCGCCACAACGGGGTCGGGTGGGAAGCCATCGGCACGCGTGGTCCTACTCAAAGACTTTGATGACTGCGGCTTTGTTATTTATACAAACCTGGAAAGCCGGAAGGGGAAGGAGATGAGCACCACCCCGTATGCCGCTCTTTGTTTCTATTGGCCTCAACTCAATGTGCAGGTGCGGATTGAAGGGCTAGTCGCACAGGTGAGCCATGCGGAAGCCGATGCCTACTTTGCAACCCGGCCCCGCGGCACGCAGATCGGGGCATGGGCCTCCAGACAGAGCGCGCCTTTCTCAGACCGGTCCGAACTTGAAAAACGCATAAAAATATACGAAGAAAAATTTGTAGGAGAAGATGTCCCCCGTCCGCCATTCTGGTCCGGATTCCGCATCATTTCAGAAAAGATTGAATTCTGGACGGCAAAAGAAGACCGGCTGCATGACCGTGTACTTTACACCCGCGAGGATAGAAAGTGGACAATCGACCGGCTCTACCCCTAAGATCTCCGTCCTCAGATATCCCCCTCCGCACCCAGACAAACTCGCCATTTCCAAAGTATCTGGTATAATTATTACCTAATGTTGGTTGAAAAGGCTGAAAGGTCGGTGTGTTTACTGGCTTCTTCATCCCACTTTATAAAAATGACCCCCATTCATTGAAGAACTTCCGTATCATCAGGGGGTTCTCCAATTGCCTGTTCATGACTTTAAGACAGAGTACAATTGATACGTGTAAAGAGAAACTCTTCCCAAAAAAAGGACCTCCCTTTATGGAAACGTGCAAGAGGGATTTTGTCGGATTCCGCCGGCTTTACCTTAGTAGAACTTATGATCGTTGTGACCATTATCGGGATAATTTCTTCCATTGGAACTGTTTTATACAGTAACTTTATCCAGAAGACCCGCGAAACCAGTGTTATTGTCTATCTGAGGTATATCAATAAGGCACAAACAGAGTATCGTTTTTTTGACGATGGGTACACCAGAGAATTTGAGGATCTAGAGAAAACAGGAAGCCTGCCTAAAAAATACAACAACAACATCACAGAAGTGGGAGATCAACAACGAATACTGGAAAACTACCTCATCACACTTCAGAAACAACAGGGTGAATGGTTTGCAAGAGCCGAACCGGTTGATCTAAGTACAGACCGTCGGTGGTTTTATATTGACGAGACCGGCGTGGCCCGATTCGAACAGGGGAAAACAGCCAATGCAACCAGTCCTAAGCTCTGAGGAAAAATGGTGATCTTCTCAACATAATATGGCAGGAGAGCGTTCTACTCACCTTATTTAAAACACAAAAGGTTACTCATCATGCAGAATACAGAAAAGAAAAGAAAAAAAGACAATCGGCGTAAAAAAATCTTAATTGAACCAAACCGCCAATTAAAGTCCGCATTAACCGTTATCATTTCAATGGTTTCGTATTCTCTTCTTCTGGGTTTCATTGTCTTCTTCCCCCTTTACCTTGAAATGGACGCCTCCGAGAATCTTGAACAACTGGAATGGATCTCTACGTTGGTTCTCCAGCTTCATCAAAGGCTCTGGCCTGCCGTCATCATTGTCTCAATTGCAATGGGTATCCAGTCCATCTATTCCTCGCACCGTATCATCGGGCCTGCTTACCAGCTCAGGAAGAATATAAGAGAATTTATACAGGGCAACTTCGTCACCACCAAGTTGCGGAAAAGAGATCACTTAAGGGAAGTAGAACTTGTCCTGAATGAATTGGGAAATAAACTCACAAAAATAACGCGGTCCGGTGAAGAGTTCCATGCGTATATACGAGATGAACTCATCTCTATTTCCCTTACACTCGAAAAAAATGATGGACGCGGGTCAGATCAAACCCTGAAGACGCTCCACCACCTGGTTGAAAAACTCGAAAACCACACGAGCGGATTTACGTCTGCTCTCTCCCCCAGCCCAACTGAAAACAATCACAGAACAGGCTCTCCTGTATAATAAAAAATAGCGAAGCGGAGCGCGAGGAGCGCAGAAAATGATTATACGCCGTAAGACCGGCTGGCCCCTGGCGGGTGAACGGACAGGCTACGCGCCTTCTTCCTTTTCGAAAAGCCCCAACTGAATAAGCTCTTGTCCGGTAAAGGGAATCGGATAATTTTCTGTAAAACAGGCCGTACAAAAATGCTTGTTTTCACCCGATTCAGAATTGTAAACAGCCCGAAACATCCCCTCCATTGAAAGATAGGACAGACTGTCGGCCGTGATATACTTGCGGATCTCCTCCAGATCATGGCTGGACGCAACCAGTTCCTGACGTGTGGGTGTATCAATTCCATAAAAACAGGGAGAAACAATTGGAGGTGAACTGATCCGCATATGGATCTCCTTTGCTCCCGCCGCCCGTATCATTTTGACAATCTTCCGGCTGGTGGTCCCCCGAACAAGTGAATCATCCACAACGACAACACGCTTCCCCTCCAGAACCTCCTGCACCGCATTCAATTTAATCTTAACGCCGAAGTGGCGAATCGATTGTTGCGGCTCAATAAAGGTCCTTCCCACATAGTGGTTACGAATCAGGCCGATGTCATAATGAATCTGGGAGGCCTCGGCATACCCCAGGGCCGCCGGAACACCCGAATCCGGCACCGGAACCACGAGATCGGCATTCACATGACTCTCGGCAGCCAACTCCTTTCCCAGACGTTTTCGAATTGCATAAACACCCCGGTTGAAAATACGACTGTCCGGTCTTGAGAAATAGACATATTCAAAAACACATTGCGCGTTGGGCGCCGAGTCAAAAGGCTTCACCGAGGTGATTTCCTGATTATTAATCCGGATAATCTCTCCCGGTTCAACATCACGAATGTACTCGGCTTCAATCAGATCAAAGGCACAGGTTTCAGAGGCAAGGACATATCCGTCTTTCATCTTCCCAAGGGCAAGGGGACGGACACCGTAGGGATCACGAACACCCACCATGCCTTCTTCGGAAAGAAAGATGAGAGAATATGCTCCCCTGACACGCCTCAGGGTCTCAGTAATGCGATCGACAAGCCGTCTCTGTCTCGAATGGGCAATGAGGTGAATAATGACCTCGCTGTCCATCGTCGATTGGAAAATTGCGCCATAGGCCTCCAACTCATCCCGTAAAAAATTAGCGTTGATCAGATTACCGTTGTGAACCATCGAAAGGGTCCCCAAGGCGTAATTGACCAGGATGGGTTGAACATTTTCCAGGAGGGATTCCCCGGTTGTCGAATAACGATTGTGCCCAATTGCCGCGCTGCCCTTGAGTCGTTTCAGACGGTCCTGTGAGAAGATATCGGCAACTAGTCCGGTCCCCTTTTCTTGATAAAAGACCTTTCCATCGGTAGACACGATCCCACTCGCCTCCTGCCCACGATGCTGCAAGGCATAAAGGCCGAGATAGGCCAGATTTCCGGCCTCCGGATGGCCGTAAATGCCAACGATGGCGCACTCTTCGTGGAGCTTATCGAGATGTGATTCATCCATTTTCAACATCCTGAAAAAACTTTTTGAGACCCTTTGAATGAACCTCCCTCATCTTCTCCAGGGGGAGATGAATGACCGATCCAGAGAAACCTTCACCCTGAATATCCAGGGCAGACCCTCCTGTAAGGCCTAAAACGGAGGCGGAGAGCGACATTTCAGCGATCAGTTCCTGCAATCGGGGAAGATCCTCTTTCTTTACCGTAACAATAACACGGGACTGTGACTCGCTGAACAAATAAGCATCCATCCGGATTGAAACCGGTTCAAGTCTAATGATAGCACCCACGGATATGGGGGACAAGAGGCATGATTCTGCCAGGGCCACCGCGAGCCCGCCCTCGGAACAATCGTGGGCAGAACTCAAGAGGTTTTCTCCGGCCGCTTTTAGAATCAGATCGTGGAGTCCCTTTTCTTTATCAAAATGTAGCATGGGGGGGTAGCCTCGCTCCTGAGAGTGAAGGACCTTCAGATATTCACTTCCACCAAGTTCATCCAGGGTTTCGCCAATCAGAACGATCTTCTCATCTGGTACCTTGAATCCGGCAGTCAGCACCGTCCGGACATCCTCGATCAGTCCGACCATCCCGACAACAGGCGTCGGATAAATCCCGAGGTCCTTGGACTCATTGTAAAAACTGACATTCCCGCTGATCACGGGGACATTGAAATTTTTACAGGCATCGCTCATCCCCTCAATCACGGCAGCAAAATGCCACATAGTCTCCGGGCGTTCCGGATTTCCAAAGTTGAGGCAGTCGCTCAGCGCGATCGGCTTTGCCCCGACACAAACCAGGTTTCGCGCCGCTTCCGCGACCGCGATTGCTCCGCCATAATAGGGATTCAAAAGACAATAACCGCTATTGCCATCCACGGTCATGGCCAATGCCCGATTGCTGCCTTTCAAGCGAATCACAGCTGCACCCGCGCCGGGCCCGATAACGGTATTTGTCCGCACCATGTGATCATACTGTTGGTAAACCCACTCTTTGCTCGCCAGGGCGGGGGAATCGAGAAGTGCAAGGAGAGCATCCGAATAGGACTTCGGTTCCTGGATGGCATCCATATTGAGTGACTGAATGAACTCCTGGAAACGCGGCTGCATTATCGGCCGGTTGTAGACCGGCGCCTCAGCGGTCAGGGCCGCTACCGGGATACGGGCCACAACGCGATCGCCCTCTCTTATGGTCAGAAAACGGTCCTCCGTTACCTGTCCGATGACCGACATGTCGAGATCCCATTTCTCAAATATCTCCGCCACTTCCGTCTCTTTTCCCTTCCGGACCACCAGGAGCATCCTTTCCTGAGACTCCGAGATCATCACCTCTTCCGGCGTCATGCCCTCTTCTCGGCGGGGAACATGCGAGACATCAATGTCCAGCCCGACCTCACCCCGATCAGCCATCTCGGCAGCTGAGCTGGTCAATCCGGCTGCACCCATATCCTGAATGCCAACAACCCACTCTTTTTTCATCAGTTCGAGACAGGCTTCTAAAAGAAGTTTTTCTGTAAAAGGATCTCCGACCTGAACGGTATGCCGTTTCTCCGCGGACTGGGTCAACTCCGCGCTCGCCATGGTCGCGCCATGTATGCCGTCCCGACCGGTCCTGGAGCCGACATAGATCAGCGGATTCCCGACGCCGCCGGCTGCCGCTGTGACAATATCCTCCCGTTTCGCAATCCCTAAACAGAAGACATTCACAAGGGGGTTTTTCGAGTAGATCTCATTAAAGCAGATCTCCCCACCCACAGTTGGTACGCCGATACAATTGCCATAACCGGCAATACCTGCCACCACATGTTCCAGGAGATAGCGATTCTTCGGATTTTCAAGCGGCCCAAAGCGAAGGGAGTTGAGGAGGGCAATGGGTCTGGCACCCATCGTAAAGATATCACGGAGAATTCCACCGACACCGGTCGCCGCCCCCTGGTAGGGTTCGATAAAAGAGGGGTGGTTATGACTTTCGATCTTGAAGACGGCAACCCAGCCCTCACCAATATCCACCACGCCGGCGTTTTCTCCCGGTCCATGAAGGACTGCTTCGCCTTCGGTTGGAAAACGCTTCAGGTGAACTTTGGAGCTCTTGTAGCTGCAATGCTCGCTCCACATTACTGAAAAAATCGCCAACTCCGTTTGATTCGGCTCGCGGCCCAGGAGGGTCTTGACCTTCTGTAGTTCTTCGTCGGTCAACGGATGGGAGGGTGCGGTTTTCTGATCAGGAGTTTTCATAGGTCCTTTGCCTGAGCGGCCTGTAGTGAGCGAAAGACCCCGATGCCATCGTCCCCTCCCAAAAGCGGGTCGGATGCCCGCTCAGGATGAGGCATCATCCCGAGGATATTCCCCGCCTCATTACAAAGACCCGCAACATGTTCGACTGATCCATTCGGATTGGCCCCCTCTGAGGTCTCTCCCGTTTTCGTCACATATCGAAAAAGGATCTGCTTTTTCTTATTAAGATCTTTGAGGGAAGAAGGATCAATAAAGTAGTTCCCTTCTGCATGAGCAATGGGAATAGAAAGAACCTGGCCCGACTGATACTGGGAGGTAAAGGGGGTCTGATTATTTTCAACGCGAATCGATATCGTTTTACAAATAAATTTCATCGAGTGATTTCGAAGCAAAGTCCCAGGCAATAATCCGACTTCGACCAAGATCTGAAAGCCATTACAAATGCCAAGCACGTATCCCCCCTGCTTGGCAAAATCAATGACGGCATCCATGACCGGGGAAAAACGGGCGATCGCACCCGGACGAAGATAATCTCCATATGAAAATCCCCCGGGAATGATCACAAGATCGAGAGGAGGGAGCTTTGTTTCTTTGTGCCATATGGAAAGCGTGGGTTCCCCCAGAAGATCCCGCGTGACAAAGCGGCAGTCATGGTCGCAGTTCGATCCTGGAAAAACAATGATACCAATACGCATTGCGTTGTTATCCTTCGATACAGGCCTTAAGACCGGTTGAGCTTATAGAACCCTGCCGAAGAGCGGCGAAGATTCTCCAATCCGAGAGGGAAATCACTTCAGGAACCTCTGATTAAGTCTGGGTTAAATACGCACAGCGGAGTAAAAAAATAATCAAGTTCAACTCGTATCGAAAAATCCCTCCAGCTAGCTGGAAGATTTTTCCATTTTCCGGGAGATCTTATATGTAGACCCAAGATAAAAATCTCAGAAAGTAACCCGCTATTTTCAAGATCTGTGGACCTTTATCCCTCTTTATCGTGTTTGAGCAGATCTATAAAACCCTGCATGGTCGATAATTTTTTTTCAGATGCCGCATAAAGTTTTGCGCTGAAAATGGCCGTTGTTGCATGCCCCGCAAGCATGATGAGAAGTTCTTCGTCCATTTGCGAGAACTTGGCCTTTTTCTGGTCTAATAAAGAAAAGATGACGACCACACCGATGGCACGGTCCTCAATTTTAAGAGAAACAGCCGCAATTGGATGTAGGGAGTCCTTGACGCTGAGATCGCTTAAATCCATTTTAAAATAGTGCTCGCCACTCTTCACGGTCTCTCCGATAATCCCCTCCCCCAGGGAAACCTTCAACATCTCCTCCTCCAGACCCTCTGAAGAGACCTTGGAAAGGACCGGGGCATTCTCATCGAGCAAAAAAATCGCAAACTTCTCTGCACCAATCAAATTAATCAGAATATCATTGATCGTCTGTATCACCTCATGGAAATCGAGTGAAGCGTGAAGCTGGTGGCTCGCCACATAAAGGTTGGCCAAGCTGTTATTTTCTTCCTCGACCTCAATATAACGTAACGCAAACTTCTTATCCTCTTCTCCGACCTCCTTAAACCGATTCACCAGGCGTGTCTTTTCGTCCTCCACCTCTGAAAGCCGCCTCTGGAGTTGCTCAAGGTCTTTACCCTCTGCAAATGCCGCCATATCATCCCGCTCTTCCTCAAGCTCAATGACCTTGAGACGGAGCCTTTCATTTTCCTTGAGCAAGTCCTGGGCAAACTCTTCCCCCTTTTTGAATACCCTAAGGAACTTTTCGGCTTTTTTGGAAAAATCACCTCCCCTTTTTTCCATAGTCAGTCCTTTGCCTCTTTGATATTACGGGTCCGAAGTATAACATGCAAAATTTATCCGGATCAAGCGCCCCCCCCCTGTACGGCGAGGAACCCATTGGCCAATAACGCAGTCATTTGAAAGAAACCTTGCCCCAAAAGATAAGGTTTCTTCAACTAGGAGGGAAAAGTTATTTATTCTTATTCGCTCGCCAAACCCCTGGGAGGTCGAGGCCTGCACTCGCTATGCGTCAGAGAATCGGCGGTTTCTGATTCCGCAATCGTGGGATTAGAGCTCTACACATCCGTGTTCAGGACGACGATTTTCTTTTATTAATATAGTCCTTGAATGCCTCATCCAGATAGGCGCTCGGCTGAGAAAGCGTTTCTGAAACCCTTGAAAGATAGTGTTCCTTCCCTTCCTCAATCTCCTCTTTGAGAAGTTCAAAGAATGTATCATCTTGAATACCTTCATCAACCTTCTTTGGATTGTAAAGCGCAATATCGGACACGATGATTCGGGCAAGGCGCTTTGCATCCTTTTGCTCTGCTGATTCTTCTACCTCAGCTGCCGCAGCCGCTTCCGGGGCTTCAACCCCGGAAGCCTGATCTGATTCTTCGGCAGGAGTCGCCTCTGCAACTGCAACAAAAGAGACGTCCTCTTCCATTGCGTTTGCAGGGGTCTTTTCTTCATCATCAACCGCCTCTTCCCTCACGAACAGATTCTCAACCTTATCAAGGAGTCTTTTCTGGATCAGACTGCGATCGATATAAGCATCCGCCCCCAACAGAGAATCCGAGGCAGGACGATTCGTTGACCTGTCATACATGGAAGCCACGAGAATGACTGCCGTTTCCCGCAATTCAGGGTCATTCTTGATTTCTGAACACAGTTCTGTCCCCACGATCTCAGAAAGGCCCATATCGATCAAGGTAATCGCCGGTCGATGCTGTCGAATTGATGAGAAGGCCTCTTTCCCGGTAGGGACATCGAGTACGGAAAACTGGGGTTCGACCAGGATCTCCTTAATCAACTCCCGGGTCCCCTCTCCATCAATGCAAAGAAGAACCTTTCTTTGACCGTCGGATAACGCATCAATCGGCATGGCCGCCCCATCACCCGGGTCAGACGCATTCTTAAGTGCATCAATGACCTCAATGCTTATTTCTACTTTTAATGTGGCTTGACAGGCAGGACATGAAGTCGTCCCATCCTTATTAAACGAACTGGGATCCAACGGTAACTCTGATTGGCATTTCGGACAGGCTGCACTCATTATATCTCTCCATTTATTGTTGTCATAAACTCATTCATTACGACACGCCACCCCGTGATTAGATCTTAAATCTCGAACTATTTCCTTCCAGTACTTTTGTCTGTTTCGTCAGTTCCGAAACGGCAGAGCTGACTTTAATTGCTCCACCCTTAGTCGCGAAAGAGTACTCTCCTGTTCGTCTTTCCCGGCGCGTGCATATTCAATCATTGTGTGCAAGAGGTGGATCTCATCTCCTAAAATATCGCGCATCTCTTCAGAAAAGGAGCGTTTTCCAAGCCTGACATCATCGAGCAATTCTTCAAGGAGGTGGCTCAATCGGGAAACCTGAGCAAACTCAAGAAGGGCAGGGTTTTTCCTGGTCACCGATAACGATTTTCCTTACGAACTTTTCCTGTCACTGACCTCCTGGAGTTTTCTCTCCAGCATCGCCTTTCCAAAAGCAAATCCGGCGACTTTCACAAAAACTTCCAACCCATCCGTATCTTTTATCGTAGATTGCTCGGGGAGATTATCGCCATAAAGGAGGACAATCACCCTCGATTCATTCATCAGAGGCGCCAGAAAAACTTCTTCGGGCCATCCCCCTCCGATTTGTTCAATAAAATATTGATGCCACTTTTCCTTTGGGAGGATCCCTTTGTAGCTGTTCTTTTTCTCCGTAATTTCTCTGAAGAGAGAGCGTTCATTCAGCGGGATACGGACACTTCTTATTCTTTCATCTGCCGACTCATCCTCAAAAGAAAGCCCGAATTGTCCTAACCCGACCATATCCTCCTTCCTCACCAGAAAGACCACTGCGCGGTTCATGACCTCGCTTGCATATCGTAATACGAGTAATGTGATTTCACTACGGCTTGTCGGTCCGGAAATTTCCTCGATCATTGCAGTCAAGAGGGCCAACTCATCCCGGGAAGATACTCTCTCCAGGCCAGAGGAGGAAGGGGCTAATCCGCTTTCTCCATCGCCCACGAGTACAAGATCTTCGCTTGACACACTTTTCTCTTGAAGTGTCGGCGCCGAGGGTCCCACGACTGTCTGCTTCTTTCCCGACGGTAAAGATTCGGCGGCCTTCACCTCCTCTTGCTCACGATCATACTCATGATGGAGGCGACTTGCCTCCATCATGAGAAAATCCATACTCAGACCCTCATCCAGGATGGGATCATTCTCCACCACTTTTCCAAGTTCAAAGTGAAAAGATCCCGTTTCCCAGCTGAGAAAATCGCGAAGGACTCCGCCAAATGGCTTTTCAACTCAGCTTGGAGTGCCTTCTTTGTGATTGCCCCGATATTGATCAGGATCGTTCCAACCGGGTGCCGAACTTTTTCTGTCCGCTGTACCTTCAGCGCCCTCTCAAGTTCCCCGATGGTAATGACATTCTTACGGATCAACACATAACCGAGTTGACTGACACTGTCCGAAGTTCCATAAAAGAGCAAACCCTTGTTAAACACAAGGCGGCCTGTTCCCTCTTTTCAGATAATTGTCAAGACACCGGATCGCTTACTCAGACCAATGATCTGAATGATGTCCCCTAAACCTAAATCCTCTAAGCGACCTTCAAGACTCATAATGCATCACGTTAACCCAACTGGAGATGACCCGATTGCAAACCGCTGGACGGCTGGGATATCTCCGAGATCAACCCTCCGTATCCAATTCATAGCGATAACTCTCGACAATAGTATTTGCCAAGAGTTTTTCACACATCTCTTTAACCGTCTTTTCAGAAGTATCCCCTTCTGCAGGATCCAGAACCAATTCCAGAAATCTCCCGACACGAACCTCCTTCACCTGCTTAAATCCAAGCACGGTCAGTGCGCGTTCAACAGCCTTCCCCTGAGGATCCAAGATCCCATCCTTCGGTATCACATAAACTTTTGCCTTCATTCCTTCTCCCTCGTCATACACCGATCCCGGACAGATGTAATTACCTGTAACGACTCAGGTTGCCTAGATAAGGTTTCAGGGCAAGGCACGAGGAGCGCAGAACCGCAGCGTATGTTTTATACGTGAGGATTCGAGCACCACAGCAACGCCGCCATGGAACCTTAGATAGGTGACCTGAGTCGTTACAATAACTATTCATGAAAAACCCGTTTATAGACCCTATCGATATGCAGAAGATATTGTTTCGGATCAAAACAGGCATCCACTTCCTTCGCGCTCAGATAAGAGGATAGCTTATGGTCCTTTTTGAGAGACTCTTTAAATGATCCCCCTTTTTCATAGACCGACATCGCGGTTCTCTGGACCATCTCATAAGCCTCCTCTCGCTCCATGCCTTTCTTAATGAGACAAATCAGAACCTTTTGCGAAAAGAGAGTTCCACCCGTACGTTCAAGATTTTGGCGCATTCTATCCGGATAAACAACCAGACCTCGCATGATCTTTGTAAATCTGACCAGCATATAATCAAGCAACACCGTACTGTCCGGAAGAATAATCCGTTCAACCGAAGAATGGCTGATGTCCCTCTCATGCCATAAGGGGATATCTTCAAGGGCAGCGGAGGCATTTGACCGGATCACCCGGGCCAAACCGCAAATATTCTCTGAACCGACCGGGTTGCGCTTATGCGGCATCGCCGATGAACCCTTTTGCCCCGTCTCAAAAGGCTCTTCCGCCTCAAGAACCTCCGTCCGTTGAAGATGTCGAATCTCTACGGAAAACTTCTCAAGGCTGGCCGCAATCAGAGCAAGGGCCTGTAGATACTGAGCATGACGGTCCCTTTGGACAATCTGATTTGAAACCGGTTCAGGCTTCAGTCCGAGTTTACCGCACACGTAGTCTTCAACAGAGGGGGAGAGATGGGCATAGGTCCCCATGGCGCCAGAAATTTTCCCGAATGAAATGATTTCCCTCGCTTCACGCATGCGAACAAGGTTGCGTTCCATCTCCGCATACCATATCGCTATTTTCAGACCAAAGGTGACCGGTTCTCCATGTATGCCGTGGGAGCGTCCGATCATAATGGTCTCTTTATATTGCACCGCTTTTTCTTTAAGAAGTTCAAGGAGGGAAACAAGATCTTCAATCAAAAGATCGGCCGCCTCACGCATCTGGAGCGCAAGGGCGGTATCGAGTACATCGGAGGAGGTCATTCCCATGTGGAGGAAGCGTCCTTCTTCTCCCACCTTCTCGGTGATGGAGGAAAGGAAGGCGATCACATCATGCTTAACCACCTTTTCCAGGGCGTCGATCCGGTCTGGATCAATCCTGGCTTTTGATCGAATTACATTGAAGGCCGACTCCGGAACTTCTCCTTCACGGACCATGGCTTCACAGGCAAGAAGCTCAACCTTCAACCACATCTCGTACTTATTCGCTGAGGCCCAGATGGCAGACATCCGGGGTCGGCTGTACCGATCAATCATATTCCGCTATCCCATCTTAGGCTTGTCAGAGAAATAAAGAATCTACTGCGGTAATGGAAAATAGGCCCATTTTTCATACACCTCGTCACGATTCTATTTCTCCGACAGACTCCTGATTAAGAAAAAGAGTACGACGTAGGACCGGTGATAGCCCTCGATTCGGGAGAATAATTGCCTTTCAAAAGATTTCGGTCATTGAGAATCTTTTGTTGAAGGCGCTTGGCCCCTTCTCCCTCCTTAATCACGAAGGTGAGGTTAAATTCCTTCTTCTTCCCCATCGCTTTCGCCTCCGCGCGCCATCCGGTCAAAAAAGATTCCATCAGAAGGCTCAGGTCAAGCGCCTGATTTTCCGGGACGAAGAGTTCAACCGCCCGTTCACGCACATTCAGACCATTTATCGAGTGATACAGGCGCCTGGCAACGGATTTTATTTGTGGATAGCTGTATGTCTCACACGTTCCCAATCCAACCAGAATGATCTTGGACACCTGGAGCTTATCTTGTGGCGCAACGAGAAGAACTTCACCTAATCTTCCGGTCATTTTATTCTGCATCATCAAGCCTGAAATGATTCCACCGTAGAGCCAATCAATTTCACCCGCCATACCCCCCAAGGGTCGAACATCCTCAAAACAAGAAACAACAAGGACTTCAGAGCGCAATTTAGACAATTTTCCAGAGAAAAGATTAATCTGCATCGCCAGAAGTCTCAATCTTTTGGTGACCAGCCCTTAATGGCGTTAAATCTTGATGAATGTGATCCAGGATCCCGTTTACAAACGCACCAGAATCTTCATTCCCATATTTTTTTGCAATTTCGATCGCCTCATTAATCGTCACCTTCGGGGGGATCTCTTCTAGATAGAGAAGTTCGAAGGTGGAAAATCGAAGAACACACCGATCTATCAGGGCCATCCTTTCAGGAGACCAATTTTCCGTGTAACGACCAATAATCAGATCGATCTCATCCCGGTGCAGAAAAACCCCTTCCACAAGAAGTTCCGCAAAGGACCGGACTTGCGAGACCGCCTTCTTCAGGATCGAAACCCGTGCTGTTGGCCCATCTTGACCCGGACAAAAATCGTCCTGAAAAAGAACCTGAAGGGCCAATTCTCTTGATTTTCGTCTGAATCCCATCTAGATACTATCAGCTTCACCCCCTCCTTCTGATAAAGAGAGAGGACCTGTTCACTTAAAGTTTTTATACAAATGTGCCATCTCGATCGCAGCCAACGCCGCCTCTGATCCCCTGTTTCTATGACGACCCGATCGGGCAGAGGCTTGTTCTACCGTCGTTGTTGTTAAGATACCAAAGATAACAGGCAAACCGAGTTCAAGCGAGAGTTGGCCTATGCCTCGACTGACTTCGGTACATATATAGTGAAAATGGGGGGTTTCACCTTGAATCACCGCCCCCAAACAGACCAGTGAATGAAACCGTCCCAGAAGCCCGATTTGTTTCGCCACACCGGGGATCTCGAAGGCTCCTGGAACAGAGGCAATTTCAATATCCTCAGGCCTCGTCCCTCGTTCTTCGAAAGTCTCAAGCGCTCCCTTCAGAAGGCCATTGGTAATCGGTCGGTTGAACCTGCTGACAATAAGTCCAAACCGCAAACCGGCCCCAATCTTCCCCCCCTTCCACCGACGCACCTTCATTGGAGTCCCCCGCGAAAGGCCTTCTCTGTTCCGGTCAGACCTGGCTTAAAATGTGTCCCAGCTTGTCCTTCTTGGTTCGAAGATAATGGACATTTTTTTCGTGAGGGGCAACTTCGATCGGCACACGCTCGCTAACTTCCAGACCATAACCATCCAAGCCAACGATTTTTCTCGGATTATTAGTCATTAAACGGATTTTTCGGAGACCAAGATCGACCAATATTTGAGCTCCGATCCCATAATCCCTCAGATCATCCTTGAAACCAAGATCAATGTTCGCTTGGACCGTATCACGTCCACTGTCCTGGAGCGCATAGGCCTTGAGCTTGTTGACCAGACCAATTCCCCGACCCTCCTGATTCAGGTAAAGCAGAACACCCGCCTTTTCCTGCTCAATCCGCTTCATGGCCGCATGTAATTGCTCTCCACAGTCGCAACGTTTCGAAACGAAGATGTCCCCGGTGACGCATCCGGAATGGACACGAACCAGAACGGGCCGCTTTCCCTTGACCTTTCCTTTCACAAGCGCAATATGACACTCATGATCAATCTCATTCTGGTAGGCGATCGCCTTGAAGTCCCCATATTCCGTTGGCAGATTTGCCTCGGCAACGCGCTTAACAAGGGACTCCCGCACCATTCGATATCCAATCAGGTCCTTGATGGTCACCAACCTCAGACCATGGCGACGGCCAAACGCAAGCAGGTCAGGCATACGGGACATTGACCCATCTTCATTCATGATCTCGCAGATCACCCCTGCCGGGATAAGACCTGCCAAACGGGCCAGATCGACCGAGCCTTCCGTCTGGCCCGCCCGTTTTAACACTCCTCCATTTTGGGCCTTGATCGGGAAGATATGCCCGGGCCGAACCAGATCATCCGGCTCCGCCTTGGGATTGACCGCTGCCTGAATGGTCATCGCACGATCCATCGCAGAAATTCCAGTAGTCACCCCTTTCCGGGAATCGATTGAAATTGTAAAATTCGTTCCGAAAGAAGAGGTATTTTCACGGGTCATCGGACTCAGTTGCAAGTGCTCTGCATGATCTTCGGTGAGAGTCAGACAGATCAGACCCCGGCCATGCTTCGCCATGAAGTTGATCCCCTCATGGGTGATCTTCTCCGCCGCAATGACCAGATCGCCTTCATTTTCTCGATCCTCATCATCACTGAGGATGACCATCTTCCCCTTTTTGAGGTCAGCGAGCGCCTCCTCAATGACCTGAAATTTCACTGAAACTTCTCCATTTCTCAAAAAAAAGACAGACCGTCCCGCTCTAACTATATAAGAGCTGCCGGATTTTGTCAAACAACGCACAAACAAAGAAACAAGCACATACAGTCATCAAAACAACGAAAAGAGGGGCCTACCTCAATCGGCAAAACCCCCCTTCCTTAGTTGATCAAATCGCCTTTTTAAATGTCGTAATAAAGAGAAAATTCGTAAGGATGCGGACGGACACGAATTGCGTCCACCTCATTTTCTCTCTTATAGGAAATCCAGGTCTGGATGATATCCTCTGTAAAGACATCCCCCTTCAGCAGGAAGGCATGATCGGCCTCCAAGGCATCCAATGCCTCTTCCAGACTTGCCGGCATCGTCTTAAGTGCCGCCGCCTCTTTTGCGTCCAGCTCATAAAGGTTCTTATCAACCGCTTCTCCGGGATCGATCTTGTTCTCTATCCCGTCCAGTCCCGCCAGAAGCATGGCACTGAAGGCCAGATAGGGGTTGCAGGTCGGATCCGGGAACCGAACTTCAATCCGCTTTGTCTTCGGGTTGTTCGAATACATCGGAATACGGATAGAAGCACTCCGATTCCGGCTCGAATAGGCCAGATTAACCGGGGCCTCGAAGCCGGGCGTGAGACGTTTGTAGGAATTGGTTGTCGGATTTGTCAAGGCTGCCAAAGCGGTGGCATGTTTTAAAATACCGCCGATATAATAAAGACACATCTTGCTGACTCCGGCATAGTCATCCCCCGCGAAGAGTGGCTCCCCCTTTTTCCAGATACTCTGATGGACGTGCATTCCTGATCCGTTGTCCCCAAAAATGGGCTTCGGCATGAAGGTCACCGTTTTGTTATGCCGTTTTGCGACATTTTTGGCGATATATTTATACAGCATGAGCTTATCAGCCATTTTCACCAATGAGTCAAAGCGCATGTCTATTTCGGCCTGGCCGGCTGTCGCCACTTCGTGATGTTCTTTTTCGATCCGGATACCGGCCTTTTCCATCTCGAGAACCATTTCGCCCCGGAGATCTTCCTGGCTATCAACTGGCGGGACCGGAAAGTAACCCTGCTTATGTCGGGGCTTGTGGCCAAGGTTCACGCCCTCTTTGCCACTATTCCAGGCCGCTTCTTCCGATTCGATAAAATAATACCCGGAATCGGGTCCCTGATCAAAACGGATTCCGTCGAAGATAAAAAACTCGGCTTCGGGCCCGAAATAGGCAATATCACCAATGCCTGTTGACTTCAGGTATGCTTCTGCCTTTTTCGCAATCGTACGGGGATCTTTCTCGTAAGCCACATTCAGGATAGGATCCTTAATGGTGCAAATCACTGAAAGCGTCGGTATTTTCGCAAAAGGGTCCATGATGGCTGTGGTAGGATCAGGAACCGCCAGCATATCGCTGTTGTTGATCGCGGCCCAGCCGCGGATACTTGAGCCGTCAAAACCGGATCCCTCTTCAAATATCTCCTCTGAGAACTCACTGATCGGCGTTACAAAGTGCTGCCAGCTGCCTATAAAATCGACAAACTTAAAGTCGACCAGCTTTACATTGTTTTTTCGGGCAAACTCCATTACCTCTTTGGGTGTCATGCGATCTTTTTCCTCCTTTTTCCTGAGATTTTTTCCTTCCGCTTCCTGTTCATTTCATCTTTCACATTGGTTTCTTTCTCCACCTGATAAAAACTACGGTACCGGTTGGTAATCGGCATCCGGCGATCTTTCCCCAGGGCACGCGGAGTAATCTTGATCCCGACCGGGGATTGTCTTCGTTTGAACTCCGACGCATCGACCAGGGCAATCACCCTTGAAACGGTCCCCTGCTCAAAACCCATCGCCACAATTTCATCAAAACGCTTGTCCTCCTCCACATAAGCCCACAATATCGGGTCGAGGATATCATAAGGAGGAAGACTGTCCTGATCCGTCTGGTTCAGGCGCAACTCTGCAGTGGGAGGCCGGGTTAAAATACGTGAAGGGATCACCCGTTTCCCCCATCTGTTTCGCGCTCTTGCAAGCTTGTAGACAGATCGCTTCCAGATATCCTTGATGACGGCAAAACCGCCCGCCATATCACCATAGAGTGTCGTATATCCAACACTGAACTCACTCTTATTCCCTGTCGTCAGAACAATCCACCCAAACTTGTTCGAAAGGGCCATCAGAATATTTCCCCGAATACGGGACTGGAGGTTTTCTTCTGTGATGTCCTCATCCCATCCTTTAAATGGCTTGGAAAGGAGGGAGAGATAGGATTGAAATAGTGGTTCAATAGAATGGGTAATCAAGCGAATCTTCAGATTCTCAGCAAGGGTCCGAACATCTTCTACACTCTCCGGAGAGGTATAACGAGACGGCATAAACACACCGACAACATTTTCTTTTCCCAGGGCATCAACGGCGATCGCAGCGGTCAAGGCGGAATCAATTCCTCCTGAAAGACCGATCACTCCACATTTGAACCCGTTTTTTCTGACATAATCAGTCAGCCCCAGGGTCAGGGCATGATAAATCTCGCGCAGCAGAGCATACTTTTTTAGAATAACAGGAACACGCGTCTTCCGCCTGAGCTTCTCTTTCTTTTCACTGAAAACCCATTTTTTTACTTCAGGAAAATCGGTTGTCAATTTTACTTTTCTCCGCCTGGATTTCCGCCATCTTGCCTGTAAAACACCATCAAGGGAAAGATCCATGATCATCAATGACTCTTCGAATTGTTCCCCTCGCCCCTGAAGAACTCCCTGTTCATTAAACAGGAGGCTTCCTCCATCAAACACGAGCTCATCCTGTCCACCCACCATGTTGACGTAAGCCACCATGACAGCATTTTCCCTGGCACGCGCCGCCAGCATTTCTTCACGTAACTTTCCCTTTTCAGCATGATAAGGAGAAGCGTTAATATTGACAATCAGCTCCGCCCCCCCTGCCAGGGATTGGGCACGGACAGGACCTTCCGGATACCAGATATCTTCACAAATATTCACGCCGACAGAAACGCCCTGTAGGGTAAAGACAGGTGCCGTTTCCCCGGCATGAAAATAACGGTTTTCATCAAAAACACCGTAATTAGGGAGGTAGCATTTCTGATAGACCAGGCCGATACGTCCGTGATGTATAACGGCCGCGGCGTTATACAGCGCTTCCTCACGGTGAATGAACCCGACCACAACTGTAATCCCGTCGCTCTTCTGAACCACCTGGCCAAGTGCATTCAAATTGTCATCAATAAACTGCGGTTTAAGGAGAAGGTCTTCAGGGGGATAACCCGGGATCGCCAATTCCGGAAAAGCAATCAGATCGACCTTATCCTTCCTTGCCCGGTCGATCGCGTCACTGATTTTCTCGACATTCCCAGAGAGGTCTCCGACGGTACAGTTTATCTGAGCTAAAGCAATTCGCAGGATTCTCATTTTTCTTGAGTGAATGGTTTCCGTTTCAATACATTTGGAGGGTGGAACACAAAAAAGGCGCCCCCATCACTGGAAAAGACGCCCTTGTCCCCCAACTAAAATTTAATCCGCACCCCGTTGGGGATGTTTGCATATCGATTAATTTTTGTCAAGAAGATTTAGATTCTCAGAATCTGAATGGAGGTTATGGGTGTCTAAGCCCTTCCTGACCCGACGGACCTGTAACACCCCGTCCAGGGATTCCAGCTTATTAAAAACCTTATCCAGTTGCCTGATGTCGACAATATCAATAACAAAATGAAACATCGCTCTCTTATCATCCGTCGTAATGATCTCAGCATGACTGATATTGGCTCCTGAACGCGTAATCGACGAGGATACGGAGGCAAGGAGACCCGGCTTGTCAACCGTGAGGACGGTAATGTCCATTGAATGCGTCGATTCGCCGCCTTTCTCCCAATCCACCTCGACAAGACGTTCCTTGTCGTAATCAAGTGCGTCAATATTCGGGCAGTCCACGGTATGGATTGACAAGCCCCGACCCCGTGTAATAAAGCCAATAATCTGATCGCCCGGAACCGGAGAACAACATTTTGAAAGGTGAATCAGGATATCATCCAATCCCTTTACTTTAACTTTGCTCCTGCCCAAACCAACACGTTTAATAATCTTGTCCTTGAAGCTTTCTTTCATCTTCGGTTCGAAAATCAGGGGGCGGATCACTTGTTGGGTCGAAATTTTTCCATACCCGATTGCCACGAAAAGTTCTTCAATTGAATGGACCCCATTCTCTTTCACCTCGGACAGGATTTGTTTTGATTTAAGAGCCTCTGATGGGCTTAAATTTGCCTTTCTCAATTCCCGCTCCAGAATTCTCTTCCCGATTTCCAGACTTTGAGCGCGCTCTTCTTCCTGGATCAGATGTTTAATCTTTGTCTTCGCCTTAGAGGTCTTCACTATTTTCAGCCAATCCTTGCTTGGCTTCTGTGAAGGAGAGGTCATAATCTCAACCGTGTCTCCACTCTTTAATTGATAACGTAAGGGTGCAATGCGACCGTTTACCTTTGCACCGACACAATGGTTCCCGATTTCCGTGTGGATCCCGTATGCAAAATCAATCGGAGTGGAACCCTTCATTAATTCCTTGACCTCTCCTTTAGGACTGAAAACATAAACCACATCGGTAAAGAGCTCCGTTTTAACGGAGTCCATAAACTGCCGCGTATCGACGAGGTCCTGCTGCCATTCCACCAACTGACGCAACCAGGAAAAGATCTTCTCATCTTTTTCATTCACCTGGCCGCCCTTTTTGTAAACCCAGTGGGATGCAATCCCTTCTTCGGCGATCCGGTGCATCTCTGTCGTCCTGACCTGAAATTCGACATGCCTCCCTTCAGGGCCGATCACGGTCGTATGGAGAGATTGATATAAATTTGATTTTGGTATCGCGATGTAATCCTTAAAACGCCCCGGGACAGGTCTCCAGAGGGAATGGATCAGGCCGAGCAAGGCATAACAATTCATCGAGGAACTGGCAATGACCCGAATCCCCATCAGGTCATGCACCTCCTCAAATGGAATTCCGTAACGTTCCATTTTTTGATATATTCCGAAGAAGTGTTTTGTACGTCCTGTTATCTGGCAATCAAATTTGTTTTCCTTTAACGCCTTTTCAACCAGCTTAATTACAGCAAGGACATATTTTTCCCGTTCTCCTCGCCCTGTTTTTACCTTCTTCACCAGAGTCTGGTAGACATCCGGTTTCAAAAATCTGAGACAGTGGTCTTCCAGTTCGGACTTGATCCAGGAAATTCCCAGCCGGCTCGCAAGCGGGGCATAGATATCCAGCGTCTCTTGTGCAATCCGTTTTTGTTTCACTTCGGGTAGGGAATCGAGTGTTCGCATATTGTGAAGCCGATCGGCAAGTTTAATCAATAAAACACGGATATCCTCGGCCATCGAAACAATCATTTTCCTGAAGTTTTCCGCCTGTTTTTCCTGATAACTCCTGAAAACAATTTTTCCGATCTTGGTCACCCCATTGACCAGAGCAGCAATATCCTGTCCAAATTCTCGTTTTAATTCGTCAACAGAATGTGGGGTGTCCTCAACAACATCGTGTAAGAGACCGGCGGCCACCGAGTGAATGTCCAGTTTGAGCTTTGTCAAAATACCGGCGACCTCCAGGGGGTGATACAGATAGGGTTCACCAGACCACCTCCGCTGTCCTTCATGGGCCTTTTTGGAAAAGGCATAGGCCTTGATCAACAAGGAAAGATCAGCCTGGGGTGAATACTCACGGATCCGCTCTGCGATCTGATCAAAAGATGTCGTTGGACGACCAATTTTGAGAGATTTAATGTGCATAGATCAACTTTCCGGTCTGATAAGGACCTTTAAGCCTGTTGAGCACGCATCGCGATGGGCGGAAAAGACACACATCATCGATAATATTCCTGCGCTACATCGGAACCCGGCAACTCGTTTAATGGTAATAATTCAAGGAAGGGTTGTCAAGGCAACTGCGGGGACAAAAGACGTCATCGCGGAAGGAGGGAACTCAGAAAAAATACTTTGCGACATCAATATTGTATTTTGTCGCATCAATCACCTTCGTGATCTCGCATAGATAAGACTCATCTTCACCCTTCTCTGTCAAATCAACTACCTTTTCATCGACCTCCACACCTGATGCGTCAAGAATAATCCTCACTTTTGGACGATCACTCTTTTCCGGATTTGGATTGGACGAATAAACAATACCCATTTCGCCCGTATTTAACATCACCAGTGTCCCGATCGGATAAACACCGATGGCATTGACGAAAAGTTTGAGCAGAATGGGATCAAAGGCCGTCCCGCTCTTCGCAATCATGAATTTGAGGGCCTTATCCGGAGGGAAGGGGGTCCGGGAATAAACGCGGGAAGCCGTTAAGGCATCATAACAATCGACAATACAGATGATCCGTCCCAGAAGGCTCAACTTTCTTTTATTGGCCAATTTTGGATACCCGGAAAGATCATAGTTCAGATGATGTTCAAAGGCCCCGATGGTCACACGAACTGCCATCTCATTGATCCCCTTCAGGCGAACCAATTCCTTCACAGACAAGATCGGATGGGTCCGCATAATATCCCACTCTTCTTCTGTAAAATCAGTCGGCTTATTTAGTATCTCCAGCGGGATGAGGAACTTTCCGAGGTCATGGAAGAGGGCCGCCATTCCCAACTCGGCCAGGCGCTTTTTTGTGTAACCAATCCTCTGTCCGATGGCAAGTGCCAAAATGCAGACGTTGACCGAATGGTTATAAGTATACTCATCATGATCTCTCAGATTGGTCAGACCGAGAAGGGTGGAGTCTTCCTGTAATATCAAGTCGACCATCGATTGGACCACTCTCTTTGCCTTCTTAAGACTCACTGCCTTTTTGAGCTTGATGCTCTCCATCACCTCACCCACCGCAGTCACCGTACTCAGATAGGTCTTCTTGGCCAACTCCTTTTTATCTCTGAAGACATCCTCAACATCCTCTCTTTCCTTCCTTTCATCATAAATCTCAATTCCAGGATTTTTAAGATCTGCACTCTCAAGCAACTCTGTTAATCGTTCATAGGGCTTCGGGAGAAGGGTATTCGCGCGGGAGAATATTGTGCAGAATTTCAGAATTTCCTCTACTGTAATCCCCGGAGAGAAAATGATGCTCCCTACTTTTCTTTTCTTCATCTCCTCATTCACCAACATGAGATTATTGAAACCGTCGATATCAACCTTGAGCTTGGTATCTCCCAAAAAGAGATAGTCTCCCTCAAGATTCAGGACAACATCCGGATCGGACAAAAAAAGGTCATTCAAGGTCTGAAAAAGATTTTGGGTCGGCTGCTGGAGGGCAATATTACTTGAGTCATGAAGTTGTGTTGTCTTAATGAGAATTGCAAGCTGATTCACCAGGTTCTTACCCAGGTCGGCACTTTCTTCATCATAACTCTTTGGGCGGGTATCTTGTGTCATATCTGTTTGACTTCCAAAGAACTGAGCGCCTTGGCACATGCCTCTCTGATGGCCTTGTTCCTGGAAGTGCCTCCTTTCTGAAGCACCTCTATGGCCAGTGGCGAAGCAATCCGTTTCAGCGCACGGGCCGCACAAAGTCCTTTCTCTTCTTTTCTAGCATCCCTGAATAAGGTCCATCGAAAATAAAGATGTTTCTGCATCTCAGGGACCGATTCGTCGCCTCCGATCATCGCGACAGCATTAAAATATTCTTTCTTCTCATAAAAATCCTTGGAGTCAAAAGCTTTGGAAGAGATCACCTCTTTCAGGGGAGCCAAGCCTTCCTTAACGCCTTTTCTCGCCAGGCTCTTGATCACAAAAATGCGATTTGCCTGGTCAGGGTCCACAATAAATTGGGTCATCAACTGCCTTGCTTTTTCGTCTTCCATCGCATCCAATGCATGAAGAACCTCCTTGCGCACCTTGGGTTCCACATGTTTCCTGAATCGAGAAAAGGCCTGAATAATCTGATTATCCCCAATTTTCCCCAACACATAGATCAGATTTCGAACCAGAAACCATCTCTCATCCTTGAGTCTTGAGATGATACTCCCAACATCCATTCTTCCCAGTTCGACCAAGGCATCACATAATATCCGTCGGGTCTTCATATTTTTTACCGAGGCCAGAAGATCTATGGTTGGAGGAATAACATTTCTTTCAAAAAGGATCATAAAAGAGAAGAGTTCCTTATTAAAATCTGGCCTAGCCGTATTCAAAAACGGCTCAAGTAAAACCATCTTCTTTGAATTACCCGCATTCTTTAGTGCATTTCTCACCAAGGTTTCGATCGGCTCCGGTAACTTCTTGGAGGGATCCAGCATCTCCCAGAAAAATTCCAGAACCTTCTTCGCGTGACTAAGATCGCCTCGACTCATCAGCCTGTTGAAAATATTGTCAAGGATGTCCAGGATTTCAGAGAAAATGGGAACCTGCCGCTCAATCCGTAAGATATCAAATAAGATCCCGATGAGCTCTCCAACAACGTTAAGGTCTTCCTCCCTCTGCATTTCCAGCTTTAATTTCACGATTTCTTCTTCAGTCAGTTTGAAGAGATGGAGGGAATGGATTTCGATCTTCCTCTGGACCTTAGGACTCAACTTGCCCAACGAAAGACTCCCCTCTTGCTTGAATACCGATTCAAGTTTTTGTTGGCTTGGACGTGTTGCCTGCATCTCTTTACAGGAGTCCATTTCCTGAGCATCGTTCTGGAGACTTTCCACAACCACATATTGAATATGAGACAGATTCTTCTCCCAAAGAATGGTCACAATATCATCATCAGCTTCTATATCGTCCCCTTCTCTTCCAAGCGCCTGCAAAAAATAGAGGACTTCATCCTGCTCGATCCCGGGGAGGAAGGATATTTCACGCATACCATCAATGAACAGCTTGAAGGCAATACTCTCCAACCGGTTGATATTTTCATAAACAACCTGTTCAGAACAGTAGAGTTCAAACTGTTTTACGCGAAGCCGTAGTGGTCCAAAACTCAGGAGATGCGCCTGGAGCCTCGTAACCAGCTGCTCAATAAATTTTTTATGTACCGGGTTATTCGGGAGGTATATCTTGAGGGTTTTTGCTGTCTTGGCAAGGGATTGAAGGACTTCCTTAGCGGACTTTGCTTCCTCTTCGTTAAATTCTACATCATCGCCTTTTCCTTCTTTCTTCGGTGTTTTTTCGTCCTCACCTGATTCACTTGCCTCGCTCATAGAGCAACTCCAAGAGTTTGATGAAATAGTATATCGTACAGAAAAATAAATGTCAAAATGTGAGCACCCTCTGCGGATCTTGACTTGAACGGGATAGCAGTCTATAGTACGTATTTTTCTAACAGGTTGATCTTGTGAAAGAATTCTCAGCATTGAAAGGATTCAAAGACCTTCTTCCCGGGGAGTCGGAGCGCTGGGAGTGGGTTGAATCCATCTCCAGAAAAACCTTCCGCGCTTTTGGCTTTTCCCCAATCAGGACACCGATACTCGAACGGACCGCACTCTTCACGCGAAGTATCGGAGAAACAAGCGATATTGTCGAAAAAGAGATGTACACTTTCCAGGACTGGAATGGGGGTCGCATCACCCTTCGCCCGGAAGGGACCGCTTCAGTTGTCCGAGCCTACCTCGAACACCGCTCCCAGGCACTAATATTTCCTACCAAGTTTTATTACTCAGGACCCATGTTTCGCCATGAACGTCCCCAGGCAGGTCGGCTTCGCCAATTTCACCAGTTGGGGGCTGAGATCATCGGAGAAATCGATCCGCGGCAGGATGTTGAACTTCTTTCTCTTTTACACACATTCTTCCTTAGATTAGATGTCGAAGGGCTGACTTTGGAGATCAACAGCCTCGGATGCCCGGTCTGCCGGCCCGCGTATCGTGCATCACTGCAAGCCTATCTTGAGAAACACCTCCCGGCACTTTGTGAAGACTGCCAAAGAAGATTCACGGCCAATCCCTTGAGAATCCTGGACTGCAAGAAGAAAGAATGTAGGGTAATCACAAAACAAGCCCCTCCACCTATGGACCACCTCTGTCAGGAATGCAGTGATCACTTCAAGGCTGTTGAGGAAGGACTTCAGGGGCTTAAAATATCTTATAAAATTCAGCCCCACCTCGTCCGTGGACTCGACTATTATACCAAAACAGCCTTTGAGATGACGACAACCGCATTGGGGGCACAGAACGCGGTCGCTGCGGGTGGAAGGTATGATGGCCTGATCGCTGCATTAGGGGGTCCCGCTACACCGGCGATCGGATTTGCGATCGGGATGGAGCGGCTGATGAAATTGGTCCCTCTCTCGCCGCTCCAAAATATGCCTCTCCACCTTTACCTGATCCCTCTGGGGAAAACCGCGGGAGAACAGCTCTTTCCGGTACTCTACGGCCTACGCCAAAAGGATATCTGCTGTGAAATGGGAAAGGGAAATGCCAGCCTCAAGAATCAAATGAAACGGGCCGACCGGCTGGGTGCCAGATTTGTGTTGATTGTTGGAGAGGATGAGATCGCCCAAGGCAGGGCCGTCTTACGTGATATGACGACAAAAAAACAGACCAATATTGAATTGACAGACCTAGCCAATACGATTCTTTCACAAATTGTCCAAACATAAGGGCCGTGACGATTCAGATTGCCTAGATTTTTTTTCCAGGACAAGGCGGGAGGAGCGGCTTACCGGAGCGTATGTACATACGTGAGGCTTTGAGCACCACATCAACGCAGTCATGGAGGGATGGGTCTCGCGAAGCCAAAGATGGGTGAGCTGAGTTGTTACCAAGGGACTAGCTGTCCACCAGTTCCTTCAACTCTTTCCCTGCCTTGAAGAACGGAACTTTCTTGGACTGAACCTGTACCAGAGCCCCTGTCTTGGGGTTCCGCCCCTCGCGCATCTCCCGTTGACGGAGCCGGAAACTTCCAAATCCACGAATCTCAATCTTATCCCCCTTTGACAAAGCCTCCTTGATACTGTCAAAAACGGTGTTGACCAAAACTTCAGTTTGACTCTTCGTCAATGTATTATACCGTTGTAAAACGCTTTCGATGAGTTCTGCCTTCGTCATGGTTTGCCCTCTTGTCCACCTCTATACTCATCAGGGAGTGAAGCGGTTAAAATGAAAAAAGATAATCCAGGCGGACAGACGCCGCCGGTCTTTCCAGTTGACCAAAAACCTGACTTCTCATGAGGTCAAAGAAAGACAATTTCTGCTTGGTCTCAACAAGACGGGGCTTCCCCTCAATCCCGACCAGCTCCGCCGTCATTTTAACAGCGGCGTCTAAACTCCCCAACTCGTCGATCAATCCGACGGCTTTTGCTTGTCGTCCTGTAAAAATTCGCCCGTCGGCAAGAGACCGAACAGTCTCAATATCAAGAGATCTCCCTTGGGAAACCGCCTCAATAAACTGGGAATGGACATCATCCAGGACATTCTGCAAGAGCGCCCTTTCTTCTTTCTTCATCTCCCGAAAGGGTGAGCCAACATCCTTATTTTTTCCACTCTTAATCGTCACACTCTTCAGGCCAAGCTTTTCAAAGAGCTCTTGAAAATTCGTCAGCTCCATAATTACTCCGATACTTCCTGTGAGTGTTCCGGGATTCGCAAAGATAACATCCGTTGCGCTGGCAATATAGTATCCACCCGAGGCAGCAACGCTTCCCATCGAGGTCACCACTTTTTTCCCCTCCTCCTCCCGAACCTGGAGGACTGCGTCATAAATTTCCTGGGAAGGTGCAACAGCCCCGCCGGGGCTATCAATTCGAAGAAGAATGGCCATAATGCTCTCATCTTCGGCGTAGCGGTGAAGTTCATCGACGACGACCTTCGAATCAACGATCACCCCCTCAATCCGGATCAAGGCAATCTTTTCTTTAGCGTCCCAGCCTCCCCCCTCCCCTCCACGGAAAACAAGCCATGCGGTTACGACAAAAAAAAGAGACAAAAAGAGGAGAAAATAGACCGCTCCAACGACCAATGATTTTCGAATCACTTAAACCCTCCGAACCGCTACCCTTCCTTCCCTTACCCTGCCCTCAAGTGAGGACTCACCCCTCTTCAACCGGCTCTGTCTTCTCCTCCTCTTTTTCCTCCTCCGCCTTTTTTGTTATCTTGGTGGCAATAGCACCCAGCGATTGATCCAGTTCACCCTGACTGTCGTGGAAGGTTTCCAGCGCCCTTTTATCCGAATCCCGGTGGAAGGCCCGAATGGAAAGTGCGATTTTTCGGTCCCCCGCATCAATACGAACCACCTTCGCATCCACCTCATCTCCAGTATGAAAAGCATCTTCAACCCGGTTAGGCGGCTCGACCCCGACCTCACTGATGTGGACCAAGCCCTCAACATGTTCATCCATCTCCAGGAAGATGCCAAAATCGGTGATCTTCGTTACCTTTCCTTTTACAACGGTTCCCACCTTATATTTTGAAGGGATATCCTTCTCCCAGGGATCCGAAGTAAGTTGCTTGTAACCGAGAGAAATCCTCTCTTTTTCCCGGTCAACCTTCAATACGACCGCCTCAATATCATCCCCTTTCTTAAAGACCTCAGAGGGATGCTTTACATGGCGGGTCCAGGAAATATCTGAGATATGAATCAATCCGTCGATTCCTTCTTCTAACCCGACAAAAAGACCAAAATCGGTAATACTCCTGACCTTTCCGGTGATTTTCGTCCCCTCAGCATAGCGTTTTCCAACAAGTTCCCAAGGGTTGGGCTCAATCTGTTTCATCCCAAGTGAAATCTTTCTCCCCTTTGAGTCCACACGCAGGATCACTGTTGCGACCATCTCTCCCACCGCGACAATCTTTGAGGGATGTTTTACCTCATGAAACCAGGACATTTCTGATATATGGACCAGCCCTTCTATCCCGGACTCAAGTTCAACAAAGGCCCCGTAATCGGTAAGGTTAACCACCTTCCCAGTCACTTTGGTTTCTGCAGGATATTTGGAATCGATGTTTTTCCATGGATCAGGAAGTTTCTGTTTATATCCGAGTGAAACACGACCGGTTTCTTTCTCGTGTTTCAGGATAATCACAGATACCTTATCTCCCACCATGAAAAGCTCAGACGGATGACCCACCCGCCCCCAGGACATATCGGTAATATGCAAAAGCCCATCAATACCGCCAAGGTCGATGAATGCGCCATACGCCGTAATATTCTTTACAATGCCATCAACCTGCTGCCCAACCTCCAGTGAAGCAAGGGTCTTCTCCCGTTTCATATTTCGCGACTCTTCAAGCAAAACCCGCCGGGAGACGACAATATTCCCACGCCGATGATTCATCTTGATAATCTTCATCTCAAATGATTTCCCGATGAGATGGTCCAGGTCCCGGACCGGACGGAGATCAATCTGGGAGCCGGGAAGGAACGCCTTTACCCCGATATCGACAATCATTCCCCCTTTTATCCGGGAGATAATCTTGGCATCAATCACGGCCTCCTGCTTGTATATCTCTTCGATATCGGTCCAAATCTTCATTCGGTCCGCTTTTTCCTTCGAAAGAACAATATTCCCGTCTGAATTTTCCCGTTCCTCCAGATAGACAAGGATCGTACACCCAGGCTCAAGCTTGGCGAATTCCTCCTGGGTAAATTCTTCCCGCGCAATCATTCCCTCGGATTTGTATCCGACATCAACCAGGACACCGTCTTCCAACACGGAGAGGACGGCCCCGTCCACCAGGCTCCCCTCTTCCAGATTTTTAAACGTTTCGGCATACATGGTCTCCATTTCCAAACGTTCCTGGCTTTTTTCCTGATCTGCCTCATCTTCTTCTATCCAATGCCTTCTTTTCACGCTCGCCATAAAAATATTTCTCTCCCTGTCACCTAGATTTTTAAGATAATTATCGGACGAAACCCCCTGGTTTACATCTCATATTTTTTCCAAACAATCAATAACATCCTGAATAAGCCAATCCGGCGTAGATGCACCCGCCGTCACCCCAACCTTCCGTACATCCAAAAACCACTCTTCTGAAATCTCATCTGCGGTCTCGACATGGAATACCCGTACGCCCTTCTCCCGGCAGATATCAGCCAAGTGGGTCGTGTTGGCCGAATTTTTGCCTCCGACCACGACGAAGGCATCAACCGTCCCCGCCATTTCCTGCGCCTCCATCTGGCGATCTTCAGTCGCATAGCAGATGGTGTTGAAGACCTTCACCTCCTCACAAATTTGAAGACATTGCACAACAAGCCGCGAGAATGTTTCGTAGGTCTGGGTCGTTTGAGAAATAATCCCGATCCTTTTCTTACTGTACTTGTTGAGATATTTTTTTATCTCCTCAAACGATTCGGTAATGAGGATCTCCCCCCCGGCATGACCCGCCACACTCTGAGCCTCCGGATGGTTGCGGTCCCCAACCATGATCACCTGGTAACCTTCATCAACAAGTTGTTTGGCATATCTCTGCGCATTGGTCACAAAGGGGCAGGTGGCGTCAATGACCTTAAGCCCTTTTGCGTTTGCATCCTCGATAATTTGTGGAGAGGAGACCCCGTGTGAACGAAGGATCACCGTTCCTCCCTTGATCTGCTCAAGCGTCTCAACCTGAACCACCCCCTTTTCAGCCAACCGCGCGACCTCCTGAGGGTTATGGATCAAGGGACCAAGGCTGCGGACCTCGCCCGTTTCCACTTCCGCCGCGTCAAAGGCCATTTTGACCGCACGCTTGACCCCAAAACAAAAACCGGCATTTCCCGCAATAATCACTTCCATTTGAACCTTTCGCCCCCCTATTCGTCCGAAGGGGAGGACAACACCCTTCTGAGCTGTTCCAAGTCCCCCATGATTTTGCTGGCTATTCTAGCATAAAGGATCTTCGGAATCACCCCTTCTTTTTCCGAGAGATCAATCTCCCCTCTAAAATCCAGGGGTTTCCCAAAAATGACCGTCACACGGCGAAAAAGGAGAACCGGATGGGCTCCTTCTATATATGCCGGAACAACTTTTGCTCCGGATTTCATCACCAATAAACCGATCCCGGGCATTGCCGGCTGAAGACGTCCATCCGGACTTCGGGACCCCTCCGGATAGATCGCAAGAAGGCGACCGGCCCTCAGACGTTTAACCGCCTCAGCGATGGCCGACCGATCAAATTGTCCACGACGAACAGGAAAACCTCCCAGGGCCGTAAAAAGTGCTGCAATGAACCGGTTTCTGAATAGTTCACTCTTCGCAATATTATCCGCCCGCCTTATGAGGGAGCAACCCAAAAGTGGAATGTCGAAGTAACTGTTATGATTGGCGGCAACAATCACCCCTCCCTCTTTAGGAACATTCTCAACCCCGACGACCGTTAGTCTGAAAAACAACCGCGCCAAAATGTAAACCAGAACATGAGCAACTTTGTAAAGCATATCGCCTGAACTTTGAACTCAGTTTGAACACCGGGGAGACAGGATCACTTTGCCTGGCAAGAGGGGGGATCCTCCGTCGAAGGGGTTTTCATCTTCTCTCCCTGCGCAATCACATCCATCACCACGCGATACATTCGATCGATCACTTCGTCCAGCTTGAGTCGGGTCGAATCGATGACAATTGCATCCTGTCCCCGCCTCAAAGGCGCGATTTCTCTTCGACGATCCTTCTCATCTCGATCTTTAATATTCTGCATCGTGGTCTCAACGTCTGTTTCTACTCCTTTTATTCGAAGGTCGTGATATCGCCTCAATGCCCGTACCCGAACCGAGGCATCCAGGTAGAACTTCACCTCGGCCTCCGGAAAAACAACCGTCCCGATGTCTCTCCCTTCGATCACCACCCCGCCCTGATTTCCTATAGACCGTTGGACAGATAAAAGCTGATGCCGAATCCCGGGAAAGGCGGAAATCGTCGAGGAAATTTCTGTGACATCAGGCAGACGCAGATGAGGCGTGACATTGACCTCGTCGACCCAGACCTCGGTTCTATCTCCTTTCAGGCAGAGCTTGATCCGGAGTTTTGCGCAGGCCGCCTCGACATCCATGGACCGGTTCGTATCCACCTGGTCCCGAATCATCTTCCAGGCCATGGCACGATAAAGGGACCCGGAATCAAGAGTAAGATAACCGAGTTTTCCAGCCAGGCTTTTGGAAGCACTGCTTTTCCCGGCACCTGCCGGACCATCAATAGCGATAATAAACTTGCTTCGGGACATAAGCTTCACGGTGTATTATGTGACCTTCAGCTTAGACAGCAAATCGAGAAACCCCGGGAAGGAGGTATTGATGCAATCCATGTCATCGATTTTATTTTCACCTTCTGTCCTCAAACCCGCGACCGTCATTGACATTGCAATACGGTGATCCCCCTGCGTCTCACAGATCGTTCCGCACCATTGACTGCTTCCCTGAATTCTCATGCCGTCCGCGGAGGTCTCGACCTGAACTCCCATTCCCCGCAAGGACTTGGCCATGGTTTCGATGCGATCACTCTCCTTCACACGCAACTCCTGTGCGTTACGAATCACCGTCTCACCTTCGGCCGCAGCCGCTGCAATACAAAGCACAGGAAACTCATCAAGAACCGAGGCCGCCAGGGCGCCGTCAATCACGGTCCCTCGAAGCGGGCATGAGCGGACCGTCAAATCTGCAACCGGCTCATTACACATCGGCGCCAAGGGCTGAACTGTAATATCCGCCCCCATCTTTTGAAGGACGTCGAGAACACCCGTCCTTGTTGGATTCACACCAACCCCCCTGAGCGTAATCTCAGAACCTTCAAGAATACTTGCAGCGACCAGGAAAAAAGCCGCGGAGGAGATGTCCCCCGGAATATCCATTCGCTTGTTCTTAAAGGGGCTTCCCCCAATAACCGAAAAGCCCCCCGCCTTCTCTTCACACGGGATGTCCAGATAGCGGAACATCCTTTCAGTATGATCCCGTGAAGAGCCGGGCTCAGAAATAGTCGTCTCACCAGAGGCAAAAAGCCCTGCCAGTAATAGTGCTGACTTGACCTGAGCACTCGAAAAGGGAAGACGATAGTCAATCGCGGAAAGTTTTTTCCCGGAGAAGGCCAGGGGGGCGAGATCTCCACCTGAACGGCCTCTGATCTCACCGCCCATAAGACGTAAAGGTTCAACAACACGGCGCATCGGCCTTTGCCTGAGAGAGGCATCTCCGGTCAATACCGAAAAAAATGACTGACCCGAAAGGAGTCCGGTCATCAGGCGCATTGTTGTTCCCGAATTGCCGCAATCAATGACCTCTCTCGGCTCCGAGAGCCCTCTAAGTCCTTTTCCCTCCATGACAAGTCTTGAGACTCCCCCGGAAGCTGACTCAAGAATGGAGATACCCATCTCCCTGAATGCCGCGACCGTTCGCTCGCAATCCTCAGAAGGAAGATAACCGACGATCTCAGCGGTGCCTTCCCCCAGGGCCGAGAGAATCACAGCCCGATGAGTAATCGATTTATCCCCCGGAAGCCTGATCGTTCCACGTAAAGAGGCTTTCCCTGGACCGTCGCTTTGATTCCGTTCACCCATCTAAGGCTCCATGTCGACCTTGCTCCAAGGTTCGAATGCTCTCGGTCAAACCAAGCGGCCCCGCGCTCCTCACGCTTTGCCACGAAGGGACGGGTCTCGCGAAGCCAAAATACAAGCATGTTGAATCATTATAATCGTTACGAATCTTCCAATGATTTGAGGAACCTCTGATTAAGTCTGGGTTGAGTTTTTCAGGAGATAAAATGTTTCGATTCAAGGCGAAAATCGTAGAGAATAGCCCGCTATTTTCAAGATTTGCAACGCAGAAGCGGAACATTTTTGCCCTGAAAAAACAATTCATGACTTATGCAGAGGTTCCTTGAGTATTGGCGAGAGGTTTATCGGCTTGCCTTTCGGCGGATTTCTTTTGCGCGCTCAAAGATTTCGGTGAGTCCGGCGCCGTCCCCACTCATGATCTTCTTCTTGATCTTTTCAATCGTCTCCTGGTAAAGGTCGATCACCTCGATCATCGCTTCCCGGTTTTGAATGAAGATATCTCTCCACATATCCGGAGAACTCCCTGCAATCCTCGTATAATCCCGCAGACCTCCCGCAGAATACTGAACCGGATCCCTCTTGGCGACTTTCGGATGTGCGAGTGTCTCCATGAGTGCATATGCGACAAGATGAGGGAGGTGGCTGACCACACCCAGAACCTGATCATGATCGAATGGATTCATCTCACTCACCCGCGCTCCAGTCTTCCTCCAGAGGGTCGCAACTTTTTTAAGTGCCGGCTGGTTGGTCGCTCGCGTCGGGGTTAAAATAAAACGGCTTCCTTGAAAAAGCGACGCCGTTGCAGCCATTACGCCTGATTTCTCCCGACCCGCGATTGGATGACCGCCGACAAAAAAAGCGTGTGAGGGGAGGGCAGACTCCAGTCGCCCCACCATTCCGCCCTTCACACTCCCAACGTCTGTCACCACCGCACCCTCTTTAAGAAAGGGGTTGATCAATTGACAGATCTGTTCAAATAAACCGACGGGGGTCGCCAACACAACAAGATCTGCCTCTCTGACCGCTTTTGAGAGGGTTAAAAAATAGCAATCGATTGCCCCAAGAGAAGACGCTTTTTGGAGAGGTCCCCGCCGCCTTCCATAGCCGACGACCTTTCCAACCAGCTTCTTCTGTTTTGCGATCAGACCGAGGGATCCACCAATCAGGCCAACACCAATAATGGTCATTTGCTTAAATATCATCCGGATGTCGCCTCACAATATTTCTCCTTTCTGGGTCCAAGGACAGAACCACCCTTACAGTTCACGGCCGACGGCTTTGGCGATGAGCCTTAGCTCGGCGACCAGGGTCTTAAAATCCTTTGGAAGCAGTGCCTGATCCCCATCGCAGTAAGCCTCTTCAGGATTGGGGTGAACCTCTATCATCAAACCATCCGCTCCGGCGGCAACCGCCGCCCTGGCCATGGGGGCAACCAGGTAGGTTAAGCCAACAGCATGACTTGGATCAACAATGATGGGAAGATGCGTCAATTTCTTAATTACCGGAACAGCTGAGAGGTCAAGCGTGTTTCGCGTCTGCGTCTCAAAAGTCCGTATACCGCGTTCACAGAGGATAACCTGAGGGTTCCCTGCAGCCATGATATATTCCGCAGACAGAAGAAACTCTTTGATGGTTGCAGAGAGTCCCCGTTTCAGCATCACCGGTTTGTTGTGCGCACCCACCTCGGCCAAGAGCCTGAAGTTTTGCATATTGCGGGCGCCGATCTGGATAATGTCGGCATGCTTCATCAACATCGGCATATCCCGGGGATCCATAATCTCAGTAATTATTGGCAAACCGGTTTTTCTCTTGGCTTCACTCAGGTACTCCAGCCCCTCCTCTCCAAGACCCTGGAAAGAATAAGGAGAAGTCCGTGGCTTGAAAGCCCCGCCCCGGAGAATCTGAGCCCCGGCCACCTTAATATCTTCCGCAATCGAAGTCAGGAGATCCTTCTTCTCAACCGAACAGGGTCCGGCCATCAGGACCATCTTGTTTCCACCTATCTTGACGCCATTGACATCAATGATGGAGTTTTCCTTTTTAAACTCCCGGCTGACCAGCTTATAGGGAGAGAGGATCGGGAGCGCTTTTTCCACACCGGGCAACGCAGTGATGGGTTGTTTCTGAAGTATACGCTCATCTCCGATCACTGCGATGACCGTCCGCTCTTGTCCCTCCAGGACATTCGGGGTTAAACCTGCCTCTTTGATTTTATTCAAAATATGTTCTTTTTCCCGGTCCGTGGTTCCGGGTTTCAATACAATAATCATTTCCCTCTCCTTCACCCTGTCGCGGCAGGTCCCTTTTCCGTGGAACCTGCAATAAGCGACATTGACAATAAAACATCTTTTAATGTTCGTACAAACCTGCGGTTCTCCCGCGGCAGGCCAACCGTCACCCGAAGGTGCATTCCTTCCAAATGGCGTATAATGACCCCTTTCCGGAGCAAAGCCAGATAAACATCACTTCCGATCTTTAAATCAGACCCCGATAGAGAAAAACAGATGAAATTGCTTTCACTCGGGAAATATTTTATCCCCATCAAATCAAAATGACGACAAAGGTAGGCTTTCCCGTCACAATTGACTTTGAGCGATGCTGAGACATGTTCTTCATCTGAAAGCGCCGCCAGGGCCGCCTGCTGTGCTGGAAGATTCACATTGAAAGGCTGGCGCACCCGGTTCAGATAATCAACAACTTCAGGCCGGCTGATCCCATATCCGATTCGAAGACCGGCCAGGCCGTAGAGTTTCGAGAAGGTCCGAAGCATCACCAAAGAAGCCCCTTCCCGCAAGAATTGGATAGAGTCTGGAAATTCGGGATCGGACGCATATTCTGCGTAGGCTTCATCAAAGACGACCAGGACCCTTTTGGGAATCCTGGATAAAAACCGCGCTACCTCACTCCGGCGTACGATGGTCCCGGTCGGGTTATTTGGATTGCAGACAAAAACAAGTTTTGTCTTTTTCGTAACGGCTTTTGCCATGGCCGGAAGATCAACCCTTCCCGCTTTAAGCGGGACCTGAATCGATTTGGCATGAGCGGTCGCAACCATGAGGGCATAAAGGGAGAAGGTCGGTGTGGGCATGACGGTCTCGTCCCCGGGAAACAGGAAGGTCCTGACCAGCAACTCGATGATCTCATTCGATCCATTTCCGATCATCACTTCATCCGGGGAAACCTTCCATTTTTCTGCCAGAGCCTCCTTCAGTTCGGAAATGGCCCCGTCCGGATAATACCGAACCTTTTTCAACCCGTGCCGAATCGCTGCCAGTGCCTTGCGTGACGACCCCAGAGGGTTCTCGTTGGAAGCCAGCTTAATGGAACCAGTGATTCCATATTCACGCTCAAGCACCTCAATCGGTTTTCCGGGAATATAGGGACTGATTCCGGCTATATCGGGGTGGACTTTGATCATCATTTTGTTATTAAGCCTCGATTTCTTCCGCCGAAGGATAAGACCCAAGCACCTTTAGCGTAATGCCTCCTGCTTTCAGACCTTTGATCACCTTTCGAATCTTTTTGTCTTCAATGTGGCCTTCCATATCCACATAAAAGATGTATTCCCAGGCCTTCCTCTTCGATGGCCGGGACTCAATATTTGTCAAATTAATCTTTGCCCGTGAGAAGGGACGAATGACCTCGTAGAGGATGCCAGGCTTGTCCTGAACGGAAAACAAGAGAGACGTTTTATCTTTCCCCGTCGGGGCATGTGTTTGCGGGGAGATGACAAGAAAGCGTGTAAAATTGTTGACATTGTCCTCAATCTTCTTCTGTATAATCACAAGATCATAAAGTCTCGCGGCCAATTCAGAAGCAATGGCGCCTGCCGTCGGGTCTTCTTGGGCAAGTTCGGCCGCCTTTGCCGTGCTGGAGACCTCGACAACTTCTACGCCCGGCAACCGCGTCTCGATAAAAACCTTGCATTGGGCAAAAGCATGCGGATGAGAATAGACCCGCTTCAGCGCTTCGATCTTGCCCGTCTTTGAAAGGAGATTATGGGAAATCTCAAGGAGGATCTCTCCGAAGATCTTCAAGGGCGAGTCGATAAACATATCTAGCGTATGGTTGACCACGCCCTCATTCGAATTCTCAATCGGGACAACGCCAAAGTTAACCCTCCCTCGTTCGACCTCGTCAAAAACACTTTTGATGCTTTCGACCGGCAAAGCACTTACGGAAAACCCAAAGCGTTGCGTACAGGCCATATGGGTAAAGGTCGCCTCCGGGCCCAGGTAAGCCACTTTGAGCGGTCCTTCCAGAGAGAGAGAAGCCGAAATGATCTCCCGGAAGACGCTCCGCACGGCCTCATTCGGGAAGGGTCCCTGGTTCAAACCGGTAAGACGCACATAGATAGCCTGTTCCCGAGCCGGAGCGTAAAGCTCGGCCTTCCGGTCTCTTTTAATCTTTCCGACTTCCAGGACAACACGTGCTCGGTCATTTAGAAGTGCCAGGAGCTTTCCGTCGATTTCATCAATCTTCTGGCGATGCGGGGATAAGGGATCTACGATTTTAGACAAACAGGGGAACCTCCTTCTTCAAAAATCCCTAGATTATAACGCAGTTATGCTCTCTATTTCAAGAACTTTACTCGGATTTAGGTGTGGATTCCTTAATACATCTCCTCGGTCTCCGTGGGGAAGGGATGACACTGATCTACACCAAAGGAAGCCTTGAGGGCGGTGGATGAACCAATTAATGTAACCATAGTCATATTAAAAAGGTCAAATGATCTCTGGTCAGATATGGTAGCATCTTTTCAATCACGCCTCCCGATCTCCCTTTTCCTTCCTAAACCGGCCATGCTATAATCCCACCCCAGGTCGGTCAAAAAACAACCACAACTTCATGCGAGGGTGGCGGAATGGCAGACGCGCTAGACTTAGGATCTGGTGGGGTAACTCGTGGGGGTTCAAGTCCCCCCTCTCGCACCACCCCTGGTCGTCCACCTAAGGCTCCATGGCCGCGTTGCTCCGGTGCTCAAATCCTCACGTATCAGGAGTCTGCCGAAGAAATAGGATCGTAGCGAGGTGAATGAAAAATAGAGACTAGTTTTGCTGATTGTTTGAGGCGAATAGCACCGCTATTTAACGAAAATGATCTGCGAGAATGGGCCTATTTGCCATCATCGCAGTAGATTCCTTATTTCTCCGGCAGGCTCCTAACCATACGTCCCGGGCTTGTACTCCTCGCGACTTGCCCCGAAACCTTACCTGAACGACTGCTTAACTCCTCCCTTGTCTACGTTATCGCCAAGAACCGAAAGAAATTTCTCGTTCGCAACGGCCGCCTCAAGCGCCGAGCTGATAAAATCTCTTTGTGACTTTCCTGAAATGGCCGCAGCAACCCGAATCTTCTGTGCCAGGTCGGTCGTTATTAGAGTTTGGACCCGCTTAAGTCCCATTTTTTTCAGATCGGCCACACTGGCCTTAGAAAGATCAGTCATTTTTTTCTCCTTTATTTCGCAAAATACCATTTTGGCGTCTAACATTGCCTGGAAATGTCTAATGTCGCAATTTATCATGCTCACCAGTGCCGCTTTTACTTTTCCGGGGTTATCTTAGGACTGTTCGATGACCCTGCGGCCCTGTAAGGATTTGATGAGGGTGACCTCATCGACATATTCCAGATCAATCCCGACCGGAATGCCGCAGGCAATACGGGTAACGGTAACGTCGTGTGGTTTTAAGAGTCGGGTAATATAGATTGCGGTGGCTTCGCCTTCGATGGTGGGGTTGGTCGCGAGGATGACCTCTGAAATGCCTCCTTTTTCCACCCGATCGACAAGACTCTGAAACGGCGGTTCGGGCGTCGTCTTTCCCGGCAAGGGAGAGAGCCCTCCCAATAAGACATGATACAGCCCTTTATATTCTCCTGTGCGTTCAATGGCATAGAGGGTACTTGGCTCCTCGACTACCAGAACCTTTTGCGTCTCTCGTTTTAGACTTGAGCAAATCGAACAGATCTCCTTTTCTGCGATGTTGTTACAGATTCCGCAAAAGGAGACCTGATCTTTCACATCAATAATCGCCTGACCAATCCTTTTCGCTTCTTCCCCCGGCATTTTCAGGATGAAGAAGGCCAGACGCTGCGCCGACTTCCTTCCGATTCCAGGAAGGGCCATCAACTGCTCAATCAGGATGGAAAATAAGCCTTTTTGCGCCATCGATCAAAAAAGGCCGGGGATATTCAATCCTCCGGTCATTCCTTTCAACTCCTCAGAGACAAGTTCCTTGCTCTTTCTTAGGCCTTCGTTGACGGCTGCCACAAGAAGATCCTGCAACATATCGGCCTCTTCCGCGTTGATCACCTCTGGATCGATGGTTACGGAAAGGAGTTCCTGCCTTCCGTTCATCTTCACGGTAACCATCCCCCCCCCGGCGGTGGCCTCAACCGTTTTATGGCCCGCCTCTTCCTGCAACTTCGCCATCCGCTCCTGCAACTCCTGAGCCTGCTTCATGATGTTGCCAAACATTTTTCTATTTGCCATGATGATCTCCTCCTTTCGTAACTATTCAGATTGCCTGGGTTTTCCTTTAGGACAAGGCGCTAGGAGCGGAAAACCGGAGCCTATATGTCTATACGTGAGGCTTTGAGCACCACAGCAACGCCGTCATCGAGGAATGGGCTCGCGAAGCCAAAGATGGGTGAGCTGAATAGTTGCCTCAACCCTTCTTTGTCTCGATGACCTTCCCTCCCAATACCCTGAGTGCTTCCTGAACAAGTGGATGAGGATTGGAAACCGCTCCCTGCTGGCGCAACCCTTCCGATTTCTCCAATCCGGAAACCGTCGGAGAAGAAGTCTCAGATTTGGAAAGCGTGGACAAGCATAGCTTCACCTTCCTCTGGAAGCGGTTTTCTAAAAAAGACGCCAGCCACTTGATACTCCCCTCTTTTTGTACCAGGGGAATCAGGAAAGAACTCTCTTCAGAATAACCCAGGCGAAGCATCCCATCATCCATGCCTAAAAAGCGTCCCTGCTCAAGATAGGATCCGATATTCGGACGCGCTTTGCTGATGTCACTCAGGACCACTTCCCAACTGGCCTGAGTGAGGGGGAGACCGGAGGGAGGAGAATCCACAGCTTTTTTATTTTGCACATCCGGGAAGACCTTGACCTTCTCTTTGCTTAAGGAGGGCTTTCTCTCGACTTGGGCAATCCCGCCTCCTTGTAAAGTGTCCAGTCTTTCAATCATCCTTTCAATCGGCTGGAGGTCTGTCATCAGGATGGACTTCATCAGAGCCACCTCGAAGAGAAGGTGCGGACTCGGGGAAAAGCGGATCTCCCCCTGTAAACGGACAAAAAGGGAAAAAAGACGTTGAAGCTCTTCAGCAGAAAACAACGCCGCCTCCGATTTTATTTCGTCAATCTCCTCCTCTGGCTGATCAATCCAGGCCGCGGCCTCCGGCACATTCCCCGAGACAATCAAGTGGCGCAGATGTTCCATCCAATCGGCCAGAAAGTGACGAAGATCACAACCCTTTTCAGCAATCTCTCCGGCCAAACCCAGGAGCGTTTCGGCGTCCTTTTTATGAATCGCCTGTACGAGGAGGTGAAAGGTCCCTTCCCCCATCCTTCCCATCAGGGCGAAGAGATCTTCATCGGTTACCTCCTCTCCACCATACGAAATGGCTTGATCCAGCAGGGTCAGGGCATCACGCATACTTCCCTCCGCTACCCTGGCAATAAGGAGCAGTCCTCGATCACTAAATGGAACTTTTCTCGCCTGGGAGATGCGCCCCAATTGGGACACAATCTCAGCCCGTGCAATTTGACGGAAGGTCAAATGCTGACACCGGGAAAGGATCGTTGCTGGAATTTTATGGGCTTCAGTCGTCGCCAGGATAAAAATCAAATGAGGGGGGGGTTCTTCAAGGGTCTTCAAAAGGGCATTAAACGCCGGATTGGAAAGCATATGCACTTCATCAATAATGTAGACCTTGTACTTCCCGCGAAGCGGGAGATACTTCACGCGCTCTCGCAATTCCCGGACATCATCAACCCCTGTATTTGATGCGCCATCAATTTCGATCACATCAACTGAGCGACCTTCTGTAATCTCACAGCAGGAATCACATTGATTGCAGGGGGCCTCTTCTCCCTTATCATGAAGGGTTGCATCACAATTCACCGCCTTGGCCAATATACGGGCCAGTGAGGTCTTCCCGACACCGCGAATCCCGGAGAAGAGATAGGCATGCGCGATCTTTTCAAGGCGGATCGCATTGCGGAGTACGGTCGCAATATGTTTCTGGCCAATGACCTCCTCAAAGGTCTGAGGTCTCCATTTCCGGGCAGAAACCTGGTATTCCATCGTATTTTTCCAGTATTCTTTATACGTTATTCATTTATGTCTAAAATCTGATTGGTGGAGAGACCAGGAGATCCTGCGGCACACAGGAAGACCTATTTACCGTTGCTTCCTTCCGGACCTGGCGGGGTTCAATAAGCTCCTGTTGCACAGGGCCCAGTCTCTCCACCAAACAGATCTTACTACACCATTTTCCGGGTGGCGGAGAGAGGGGGATTTGAACCCCCGAGACAGCTTGTGACCGCCTACACGATTTCCAGTCGTGCTCCTTCAACCGCTCGGACATCTCTCCAAAAATTTATTTTGCTCACCGGGACAACACCTGTACGACACTTGTTCACTTGGCGGAGAGAGAGGGATTCGAACCCCCGGTGGAGTTACCCCCACATCTGATTTCGAGTCAGACGCCTTCAACCGAGCTCGGCCATCTCTCCAGAACAACGATATAGTAGATTTAGGGCACATCCCATCCAGCGATTTTCATGAACCTTTTTGGCCACGCAAGCGCTTGAAGAAGTCTTTTAAGATCTTTTCCGCTTCCTCCGAGAGGACACCTCCCAGGACCTCCAATTGGTGATGGGTCCGAGGCTCCCGGACAACATCCAGGACAGAACCACAGCCCCCGCCCTTTGGATCAAGCGCACCGAAAACCAGTCGGTCGATGCGGGCCTGAACCAATGCCCCCGCACACATGGCACAGGGCTCCAGTGTAGCATAGAGCGTCCCACCCAGGCGCCAGCGCCCTAATTTTTCGGCCGCCTCACGAAGGACCAACATTTCTGCATGCGCTGTCGGATCTTTAAAACACTCCTTCAGGTTGTGCGCAGAAAATACAGTTTCATCCTGACAGACAAGAACAGCCCCGACCGGGACTTCCCCTTTTTCCGAAGCTTTTTCTGCCTCTACGAGGGCCTGCCGCATAAACCGTTTATCTTGGTCGGAAGGAGTCATCCATTCGAGAGAGGGTCATGAAGGTTAATTTTCGGATTCTAGGGGAATCGTTTTTAATTGTCAAGATTGAAGGCACCTCCCAGTTTGATGCCTTTACCAATTTGGTTCCATACGTTAGAATGAAATACTAAGCAAGAGTTATTTACCCCGAACACTTTTTGTTAAGGAGTTCTCTCATGACGGAATATTCACCTGGATTGGCCGGCGTTCCCGCAGCACGATCAAAGATCAGTTCTCTGGACGGCATAAAGGGGATTCTGGAATACCGGGGAATCCGGATAGAAACCCTTGCAGAAAAGAGCCATTTTATTGAAACGGCCTACCTTCTTATTTTTGGGAAATTGCCCACGACAGACGAACTCATCCGCTTCGACCAGGACCTCCGTAATCATCGGCGCATTAAATACCGAATTGTCGATCTGATCAAGTGTCTTCCGGAGAACGGGCATCCCATGGACGCCTTACAGGCTGCGGTAGCCGCACTCGGGATGTTCTACCCAGACAAGGATGTCCTTGATCCCAGGATTCAATACATCTCTGCCGTTCGCCTCATTGCCAAGCTTCCAACCATCGTCGCGGCTTACGCGCGACTCCGGCGCGGGGACGACAATATTCAACCCAGAGATGATCTTGGCACAACGGAAAATTTTCTGTACATGCTCTCAGGAAAGGTCCCGGACAAGGTGACTTCTGGAATTCTCGACACCTGCCTCATCCTGCATGCAGAACACACAATGAATGCCTCCACTTTTAGCGGTCTTGTCACTGCCTCAACCCTTGCGGACCCCTATACGGTCATCTCCTCCGCGATTGGAACCTTGGAGGGACCGCTACATGGCGGCGCAAACGAGCGCGTTCTGACCATGCTGGAAGAGATCGGTTCTGTTGATAAAGTACGCCCTTACATCGAAGCCAAACTCAAGGCAAAAAAAAAAATCATGGGAATGGGGCATCGGGTCTACAAGGTCAAAGACCCACGGGCCATTATTCTCCAAAGGCTGACCAAGCAACTGTTCAAGCACGTCGGAGTTTCTCCCTTATACGAGATCGCCGTCGAGATGGAAAAGATCGTAGAAGAACATCTCTCCACCAAGAAGGTTTATGCAAATATCGATTTTTACTCCGGCATCCTCTATCAGGCGATGGGGATCGAGCCGGACACCTTCACACCCATTTTTGCAATGTCCAGAGTCTCCGGATGGCTTGCTCATGCGATCGAACAGGTCCAGGACAATCATATCTTTCGACCAAAAGAAATATATGAAGGAGAACATGACCTGTCCTATAAGCCGATCTCTGAGCGATAAAGACCTATCTTTTTCTTCCGTGGTTTCTTGTAACGATTCAGCATGCCGAATCGTTACAAGTTTCCCCCGATAAAGTAAACCTATCCTTGTGCCTCAAATGCGCTTGACTCCGCTTTCCGAAGAGAGTAGTCATTAGAGATTACACGCTTGAAGTGCTGAACCCACTCATCATAAATATTATGGAGGGGAAAACAAGCGATGAAAAAAAAGTCCCTGACAAAAATCCCGAAGCGAAAACCCACGACGAAAACGACTTCTAAAAAAACAAAAACAGCGAAGACAAAACCAAGCGAAAAATCAAAAGTCAAAAATAAAACCGCTGTCACCAAGAAAAACCCTCAAGTCGCCGGTGGGAAAGCAAAGAAAGAAGCAGCAACCAAAAAATCAACGGTAAAGAAAAAACTCACAACGACAAAAGGTAAAACCAAAGCTGCTGTGAAAAAAACAGCGCCAAAGAAGTCCCCGAAAAAAATAAAGACGGCTGTCACCAAGAAATCGGCGACCGCAAAAGCCAAGCCCAAGAAGAAAAAACCCGTCAGAACAACAGTCAAAAAACTTAAGATAAAATCTACGTTGCATAAACCTCCAATAGCACGTTCTGCTCCCCGCAAACCGAAGGTCGTGGCTCTTTCCGTCCTGCAACCTCCCGAGACCGACAAGCAGACCCTTCCGACAACGAGAATCCGTGGTCCGATTGGAGTCATTACGCACTATTACTCACACTTGCGCGTGGCTGTCGTTCAACTGGTTGCGGGCTCACTACAGATCGGCGACATCATTCAGATCAAAGGGCATACAACGGATCTCATCCAGACAATCATTTCACTGGAGTTAGATCACCAGCATGTCGATCGCACGGTGATGGGACAGCTCTTCGGGATGAAGGTTCGGGATCATGTACGGGAACATGATCAGGTCTTTAAGATCACCCATGGATGATGATACCCCCGGCAGACACGGTTAAGGAACCTCTGAATAAGTCATGAATTGTTTTTCAGGGCAAAAATGTCCCGCTTCTGCGTTACAAATCTTAACAATAGCGGGCTATGGCTTCGCGAGAACCATCCTCTGCGATTTTCGCCTTGAATTTTCTCCTTGAATCGAAACATAAGATCTCCTGAAAAACTCAACCCAGACTTATTCAGAGATTCCTTCAGTTGATTTTCCGTTATTCCGGAGAGGGCAGATTGAAAATTCTGTTGGCGTTGTCAGAAGTGGCCTGTGAAATTGCGGAAATCGGACAATCCCGGAGATGGGCCAGCTTCTCGGCAATGAGACCAACAAATGCCGGCTCATTTCGCTTTCCGCGCTTTCCCTGAGGTGCCAGATAGGGGGCATCCGTCTCGATCAGCACTTTATCAAGCGGGATACCTGCCGCGGCTTCCTGAATCGGCGTCGCTTTCGGAAAGGTCATGATCCCGGAGAAAGAGAGGTGAAACCCGAATCCGATTCCTTCCTCTGCAACCGCCTTGTCTCCCGTAAAACAATGAAAGACGGCCCCGACCGCTTCGGCATATTCCCGGACGTCTTCTTTTTTTAAAAGATCAAACGTATCTTTCCAGGCATCACGGGTATGGACCACCAGGGGAAGCTGCTTTTTCTTTGCCAGCCGGATCTGCTCAACAAATGCAGCCTTTTGGATCTCTGAGGGGGAATGGTTGTAGAAATAGTCCAACCCGGTCTCCCCGATGGCCACCACTTTGGGATGATCCGCTAGATGGTCGAACGCGTTCAGAAGATCATCGTCCAAATCTTTGGCATCATGCGGGTGCAGCCCGACGGCCGCCCAGAGAAAAGAATATTTTTCTGCCAGGGCAACCGCTCTTTGGCTTGAGAGGAGGTTGGTCCCGATCAGAATCATTCTGTAAACACCCGCCGCCAGGGCGCGCTGGATAACCTCCTCCCGATCCTCATCAAATTCGGGATCGGCAATATGAGTGTGCGTATCAATCAACAAGTTATTCATCAAATAGTTTCCCCCAACGAAAATATTTCTACCTAACCGTATAACGGCTCAGGATGCCAAAGAGGGGTGTGCAGGGCCCTTATTACCGAACCTTTGTCCCCGGTGGGATCTCCTCTAGAAAGGTTGCCACTTCGAGGACCTCTTTCTCCCCTGCCGCCAGCAACATTCCTTCCGACTCCACGCCCCGGATCTTCGCGGGTTTCAGATTGGCGACCAGAATAACCCGCTTTCCAAGCAATTCATCCGGAGTATATTTCGTTGCAATCCCGGCCACAACCTGTCGCCTCTCTGTGCCGATATCGACCTGAAGCTTCAAGAGTTTCTTTGAGTCGGGAACCTTTTCAGCCGACTGAATAACCCCCACACGGAGATCGAGTTTACTGAACTCATCGTAAGAGATCAGACCCTGGGAGGGAGGTGGTGAGAACTTCTTCTCCTTTTTCGAAGAAGGCACATTTGTGTCAACACCGGGCCTCTTTGGCTCACTCAGCTTGATCCGGGGAAAGAGCGATTCTCCTTTGGCGATCTTCTGACCGGCAGAAAGCCCGCCCCATCGGATCGCCTCAGCAAGATCAGGCCCTTGTCCCAGGTCCGGTAAACCCAACTGGCGGAACATCTCAGTCGCCGTCTTCGGCATAAAGGGAGTGATAAAAACTGAAATAATTCGAACCGCCTCGGCAGTATTGTAAAGAACCGCATGTAGGCGCGTTTCCTGTTTTGGATCTTTCGCCAAACTCCATGGGGCCGCCCTTTCGATATATCGGTTGGCCTCCCGCACAACCTGCCATATTGCAGTCAGTCCCTTCTGAAATTCGAGGTTTCTCATCGCCTCCGCCACCTTCTCCGGCAAGGCCTGCACCCTCTTCTTTAATTCCAGATCGTCTTCTCTCTCACCGTCAGCAGAAGCTAAGGGTATCCGTCCTCCACTATACCGCTCCACCATCGTCAGCGTGCGAGAAAGGAGGTTTCCAAGATCATTGGCCAGATCGCTATTGATGCGATTGATGAGCCCCTCCCGCGAAAAATCTCCATCCTGACCAAAGGGAACTTCCCGCAGGAGAAAATAGCGAAAGGGATCCACGCCGAAGGAGGCAATCATCTCCGCGGGCTTAACCACATTCCCGAGGCTCTTTGACATCTTTTCAGAGTTCACGGTCCACCATCCATGGGCAAAAACGCCTTTCGGCAAGGAAAGACCCAGCGCCATCAGCATCGTGGACCAGTAGACTGAATGGGTAGTCAGGATGTCTTTTCCGACAAGATGGAGATTCGCCGGCCACCAGTGTTGGAAGCCCACCGGATCTCTCAAAAACCCCGGGGTCGAGATGTAGTTCACCAGGGCATCAAACCAGACATAGGTCACATATTCCGAATCAAAGGGAAGCGGAATCCCCCAGGAAAGACGCCGTTCCGGACGGGAAATGCAGAGATCCCCTAGAGGCTTTTCAAGAAAACCAAGAACCTCATTTCGCCTTGTTTCCGGCCGGATAAATTCAGGGTTTGCGCGAATGTGCTCTTGAAGCTGTGTCTGGTATTTTCCCATCCTGAAAAAGTAATTCCGTTCTGAAAGGGGCTCAACACCACGCCCGCAATCGGGGCAATTCCCGCCGACAAGATCCTTTTCTGTCCAGAAACGTTCATCGGGCATGCAATACCATCCCTTATAGGTATCCTCATAGATCTCACCCTTTTCCCATAGGTGGTTCAGCGCAGCCTGAACCACCTGTCGATGACGTCCTTCCGTCGTCCGAATAAAATCGTCGTTGGAGATCCCCAGTTGCTTCCATAAACTTTGATACTGCTCAACCCATTCATCTGCGTGTGCTTGTGGAGAAACACCTCTGGCAGAGGCTGCCTGTGCCACTTTCTGGCCGTGCTCATCCGTCCCCGTCAGGAAAAAGACCTCATCCCCCTTCATGCGGTGATAACGAGCGAGGACATCGGCCGCAATCGTCGTATACGCATGTCCGATGTGAGGAGCGTCATTAACATAATAAATTGGGGTTGTGATATAAAACGTGTTCTTTTTCTTCATCTTCTACCTCGGAATCAGCGGCGTGGCGATGACCTTCTCTCTCAAGCGCAACAAGAGGGTCTCCAGAGAAAGCGTTCTGTTGAGATTTCGATTTTGTGCCATTTGTATCTTGTAAATATCGTCTAAAAATGTCCAGACCGCTTCCGGACTCATCCTCCCTGCCCATCGGCTCAAGGCCTCCTGTCGCCACGCGTGCACAAACTGGGAAGCACTACCTTCTCCAGAACTTTGAAGAGAATGGACCACAAGCACATCCCGAAACCATTCCATGAGATAAGAGAGGGCCTTTTCAAGAATCTCTTTGTCGTGGGAAAACGCGACCGCCACTTCAAAAAGGGTTTCATGATGGATCAAGACCTCTTCCGAGACCAGGGCATAGCGCTCCGCCTCCAACGCCTTCGCAGTTTCAAGCTCGATCGAAAGGGCTTCTCTAAGCCTGCCATCGGAAAGCGCGGTAACCAGTAGAGCTTCTTCTGCGGTCCATCCCTTTTTCTCCATGAGAATCGCCTGGAGCCGGGCCAGAGACAAGGGATAAAAAAAGACCTTTTGACAACGAGAAAGGACCGTCTCCGGGAGGGAGGCCGGCCGAGAGGCGATAAGAATAATCATGGCATGAGACGGTGGCTCTTCCAAAGTTTTGAGGAGACTGTTGGCAGCGGATGCATTCATCTTATCCGCCGGATCAATCAGGATGACCTTTCGAGGACTCCCTAAGGGTTTAAAAATAATCTTTTCTTCCATTGCTCTAATCTGATCCACCTTGATCGTATTGCCATCTGGTTCGATGACGGAGAAGTCGGGATGGTTCTTGTCCATCATCTTCCTGCAGGAGAGACATTCCCCGCAGGGTTCAATAGCAGTCTGCCGCGAATTCTCCTGGGGGTTCTTTTCCACTCCATCGGTCTTTTGGGCCTTTTGGAACGCGCGGCAAAACAGGGCCTGTGCAAAGGCATGGGCCGCCGTCCTTTTACCGATCCCTTCTCCCCCGGAAAACAAGAGCGCGGAGGGGTATTGATCCCGTTCAAGAAATGCCCGGAGGATTCTCAGCCCCTGATCCTGTCCGATGATATCACGAAAGAAGGGCATCAACGACCTCCCGAATCTCTTCAGACACCGCTTCCAGCTTCGTATCTGTATTGATCACATGAATACGCCGTGGGTTCCTCTTTGCCAAATTCAAGTATCCCCGGCGCACCGATTCATGAAATTGAAAGGTCTCCTTGTCAATTCGATTGATCTCTTTCCTTCCTTTGACGCGTGCGATTCCGACTTTGACCTCAAGATCCAGAAGAAGCGTCAGATCGGGTTTCAAGACCATTCCTCGGACACTTCCTGATTGCGCGGCATAGCGGGCCATGCGGGCCACCTCTTTATCGGGGAGCCCTCGGCCCTTCCCCTGGTAAACAATGGTCGCATCGGTAAAGCGATCACAGAGAACGATCTTTCCCTCTTGAAGGGCGGGTAAGATAATCTCACGGATATGCTGGGCCCGGCTTGCCAGATAAAGAAAGAGTTCCGTCTTTGGATCAATACTGTCATCCGCACCGGGAGGATGAAGTATGAGCTGTCGGATGGCGTCACCGATCTTCGTTCCGCCCGGTTCCCGTGTCTGAACAACAGTATAACCCCGCTTCAACAAATCCCGGCCCAGGCGGTCGAGTTGTGTTGTTTTTCCGCTCCCTTCCCCCCCTTCAAATGTGATAAAATGTCCCTTCAATCCTTACCCCTGAGCGCTGTGCGAATGAGGTGCCATCATAGAGGAGGTACCTTGAAATTTCAACGCCGTTTTATGATTGTCTGCCTTGTGTTCCTTCTCTCGTTCCTGCCTGGATGCCGTAATATGGACACGATCACACAAAATCGGGCCGAGACCCAACAAACCCACCCTGATCCCTCTCTCCGGCCCAGAATGTACAGGACCTCTACCACCACGGTTTTTGAGGCTACGATCGATCTGATCAATAAACTCCCCCGATGGAAATGGGTTCAGCAGGAACCGTCATCCGGCCTCATCCTGGCAGAGCGGCGGTCGCGTCTCTTTCAGTTTGTCGATGATGTCCGGATTGAAATAACCCGAACCCCTTCGGGAGAAACGGCGGTCCATGCCGTCTCACAATCCCGGATCGGAAAATGGGATTTCGGGCAGAACGCGCGGAACATCCGAACCCTTCTGAACGCCCTTGATGAGAAGACCCAATCGACCCTCTCACGGAATCCCGTACAGGAAGGTCTTTTCACGGGTCTCTCCGGACACCTCAAAAAACATGTCGAGCACCTCGCTTTGGGAATCGGAGAACGGCATTTTGCCAAACCGGAGGCTCTTGACCTTACGGCCGACTATATTCATTCAGTATTTACAACGCTCCGATACAAACCGGAGTACGAGACCTTCCAGATCGATCACCCCCCCCTGCTCACAGAACTCAGAACCGGTTCTGAAGAGAGGCACGCTCTAAAAGGAGCACTTTATAAAAACGTGGTCGCAACCCTTCAGGGGAGGCTTGGGGGAAGAAATGAAGAGATCATTGTCATCGGGGCCCATTATGACACGGTTGCCGGGAGTCCGGGTGCGGATGATAATGCCAGCGGGGTTGCCGTACTTCTGGAGGTGGCCCGTCTCCTTCAAGGGTTCCGACTTGACAAGACTGTGGTGTTTGTCGCATTTACCAATGAGGAGTCCCCTTTTTTCCGGACCTCCGCAATGGGAAGCGCGCAATATGTCGCATCGGCCCTTCGACAGAATAAAAAAATCATCTTCATGGTCTCTCTGGAGATGCTGGGCTTTTACACAGATCATCCCGCTTCTCAAACCTATCCGCCCTTCTTGAGATTTTTTTATCCCGACCGGGGAAACTTCATCACCATCGCAGGAAATCTTTCTTCCCGCACCTTCGTAAAGAAGATGGCCTTTCTCTTTCGGAACAACACCGATATCCCGCTTGAGGCGCTTGCCCTGCCCCGTTTTGTCCCGGGAATTGACTTTTCCGACCAGTTGAACTTCTGGAAGAAGGGAATCCCGGCCGTCATGATGACCGATACCGCCTTCTATCGGAACCCTCACTACCATCTTTCGACCGACCTCCCCCAGACCCTAGATTATGAAAAAATGGCCGAGGTTGCAAAGGGGATGTTCTTCTATCTATTGGATCAGGGGAAGGTGATTTCAACCTGAGAGAACGTGAAGGGAATGGCCTTTCGATGTGTTAGAATCAACTCCACTTTTCTGGAGGGACTAAAAGATGCAGGCCATAGACATGCATGTTCACCCCGGTACGAAGGAATACCTGGTCGATTCCGGCGGGAAATATCTGTCCGACGCGCTGAATTATTTTCATAAGCAGGATGCGATCGTCAGCATGGACGAAATGGTCGCAACCTACCGCCGACTTGATATGTTGGCAGTCCTGCTTGCGTGGGATGCGGAGACAAACACCGGTCTCCCGGCCGTCACAAATGACTATGTCGCCGGCATGGTCAAACAGTATCCCGATGTCTTTATCGGCTTTGCGAGCGTCGATCCCTGGAAAGGAAAGATGGCGATCCAGGAACTGGAACGGGCGGTCAAGGTTCTCGGACTCCGGGGACTCAAATGCCACCCGATCTCGCAGGCCTTCCATCCAAATGACCGGCGGTTTTATCCGCTGTGGGAGACCTGTGCGTCTCTGAAAATTCCTCTCCTGCTCCATACCGGAACAACAGGCGTCGGCGCGGGCGTACCGGGCGGAAACGGCCTGAAACTTAAATACGCCAGGCCGATTCCAGGGATCGATGATATCGCCGCCGACTTCCCCGATCTAACCATTATCGGCGCACATCCCTCATGGCCCTGGCAGGAAGAAATGCTCGCCATCGCCGTTCACAAGATGAATGTCTATATCGACCTCTCAGGATGGTCCCCGAAATATTTTCCACCCTCCCTCATTCAATATGCAAACACCCTGTTACAGGACCGGGTCCTTTTCGGTTCAGACTACCCCTTCCTCACTCCTGAGCGCTGGATCTCAGACTTTGAAAAGGCTGGATTCAAACCTCACGTCCGGAAAAAAATCCTCCTGACCAATGCAAAACGCCTGCTCGGCATCTAGAAAAAGTGAAGGGGGCCACCTCTAGAAGGGGACCCCCTTTACGCAATTTACCTTAAACCCCAGGAAGTAATGCTAGGGTGTGGTAGTAAAGCTCCAGGTTTCGCTGTCCGTTATTCCTCCATTTCTATCATCCGCGGTGACCTTCCAGAAGAAGGTTATATCTGGGTCCAGATCCACTATTTCTTCCGTCACGACGGTCTGGGCACCCGCGCCAACAACGCCTCCAAGAGCGGCAAGAAAGAGGGCAGGTTTCCCAGGAAAGGTCACCGGGGTCGGGCCACAATCCGGGCCGGTAAAGTCAGCATTTTTACAGATGGAGAGGGTATAGGTTACACCATCTCCATCCAGCGGAAAGAGATGTCGCTCCCCAATCCGGTCTGCCCGTTGGCTGGGGAGAGGAGTTGCGGCGCGGACGGCGGATTGTTCACATCCATTCCCCCGGGAAGACCGGTCCCACTTACATTGACGGTGACAAGATCTTCATCCAGGTCATTCGACAGGATCCGGAGGGTACCGTTGAAATTATTCGTATTCGTTGGGTCAAACCTTATCGTTAGTTCACAGGTCCCTCCAGGTTGAAGGGTCTCCCCGGAACAGCCGTCAACTGAGATACTGAATGGGCCAGACGGGTCAGCCAAAGTAACCACACCAATGACAAGTTCCGCACTGCCGTCATTGGTAATCGTAACCGTCTGGTCCTGTGGATTACCGATAGCGATATCCCCAAATGAAATCGTGAGATCATTGACCAAACCGGCAGAGTCGGTGACCGTAATGTCAGGCACCGGTCCATCCACACCCTCGCCACTGACGTCGATGGTGACCGTATTCTCATCCTCGTCATTCGATGGGACATCGAAGCTGTCGCTGAGATTACCCGCAACAGTCGGTGCAAATTCCACCGTCAGGGTGCAGGTGTCCGCCGGGGCAAGGGTCGTGCCGGAACAGCCGTCATCTATGATACGGAAAGGACCCTCAAGCGGGTCACCCGAAGCGATAGTGTCAATCTTCAGGTTGGCATTTCCAGCATTGGCAATTGTAATGGTCTTTTCGGATGTGAAATCTATGGCGACATTTCCAAAATGTATCTGCAGGTCATTCACCGGGTCAACAGTGTCGATAACGGCAATATCAGGGGCTCTCACTAGGTGTGTCAAAATCGTTCCCGCTTCGCCGATGGCGATAAACTGTGTGCCATCCCAGGTCACTCCCTCTAAATCTAGAGCGGTATTTGAGTCCTGGGAATTCCAGACCACACCATCCGGGCTCGTAAAAATTGCTCCAGAATCCCCCACGGCGACAAACTGTGTGCCGCCCCAGGTCACTGCTTTAAACCTTTGCTCGGTTATAGAGCCTTGCGATGTCCAGACCATACCGTCCGGGCTCGTCAAAATTGTTCCATTATCTCCCACGGCGACGACAAGGCCCTTCCCCGCAGTCACTCCGTTCAGGTCATCACCTGTCAGAGGCACACATGTCGGCACACTCCAAACCATACCGTCCGAACTCGTCACTATCGTTCCTTCATTCCCCACGGCGATGAACTGACTTCTGCTCCAGGTTACTCCTCTCAACTTTTGGTCGGTTCCGGAGTCTTGCGACAATATCCATCCCTCATCATCCTGTCTTCTCACAATCGTTCCATCATTTCCCACGGCGACAAACATCTCATCTCCTCGGGCCACTCCTCGCAGCTCTTTGTGGGTCCTGGAGTCCGGCGTATCCCAGACCACACCATCCGAACTCGTCAAAATCGTTCCATTATCTCCCACGGGCGACGATGAGATTATCCCCAAAAGTCATTCCTTCTAGGTCTTCTCCAGTCGGGGAGGGAGTCAATTCGCTCCAATCCACACCAAGCACGACCGATGCGTTCGAAGCAAAAATAAGGATCATACCGATGAGTATCCCCAAAAAACCAAATCCTTTTCTACGTTTCATACGTCCCTCCGTTATTTTCAAAATCGGGTCTAACTCTGCCGAAATTTTCAATTCCATTCTTAGAGTTCCAAGCCAATGGTGATGAATATATATAAGCGGTTTTTCAAAGTATCTAAAGAATTTACAAGATCACTATCATTACAATATTTCAATAATAATATGAGAATGGTAGGACTGTCTCTGTATATAATCTATAATCATGAAAGTTTAGTAGGATGCCCTCATTTCTGTCAACCCCCTCTTTTGAGGGGGGGGGATTCAAGGGACCATCGACATGGGGTATCGGCTTTGAACACGCAAAAAATGAGCGCAAACCCCTGAGTGTTTAGGATGAATGGAGACGAGAACGGTTTGGTCTTGTCAACGATGATGGTGCTGGATGGACATTCGATGCCTTCCGCGGAGGGAGGGGGGAAGCCAATCGACTGAGCCCTTCAGGTCTTTCTTGAAAGAAGACGTTCTTTTGCGTCGCGGGCGCCCAGCGTGAGCGTCACTTCTTCAAATGAGGGCGCATCACATTTTGATCCGGAATAAAATGACAAAATAATCAGGACATATTTCACCGCACCCGGAGAAAAATAATAAGTCCGTCCCTCTGTGTCATCGTTCCATGAGAAAAGCGCCATCTCTTCCGGCTCCTCTTCCTCACTGTAGATTTCCTGGAATTCACCAACGAGTTTATTCGCCTGGTTATTGGCAAGTTGATCCTTTGTGAGTGAAACCTTGTACCACTTCATTTTACGCTCACGAGTTGCCTCCGAATTCGTCCTCGTAGTCCTGGATTGCGGCTCGGATGACAATTTCGGCATGTCCTCTGCCGTAGGCGGGCCCGATGGACACCCTGGTTTCTTCACCCGGAATGAGCTTATAGGTCGTAAAATAATGCCTTAAGCGCTCAACGAGGATCTCCGGGAACTCTTCAATAGTCTTGATCTCACTCCAGAGGTTGTCATTTGCCAGTACCGCAATGATCTTGTCGTCTGCTTCGCCTTCATCAAGCATCGGAAGACCGCCAATCACGCGTGCATTCAAGATCACTTCCGATCTTGTAATAGGCCTTTCGCTGAAGACACAGATATCCAGGGGGTCGCCATCTCCCTTTTTTGAACCTTCCATCAGGGCCCCAACAGCTTTACCGCAAAAAGTCCCTGGGACAAAACCATAGAGTGAGGGGGGATGTGATGATGAGCGCTGCGGGCGATCGACCCGAAGATAGCCTGTTTTCTTATCGATTTCGTACTTTACCAGGTCAAATGGCGTCATCTCAATGTAGGCATGAACAACTTGGGGCGGATCAGGCCCTATCTCTAGTCCGTGCCAAGGATGAGGACGCCAGCGGTAAAATGGGGGTGGAACATTCATGAAAGCCTCCTCGTCTCGTTTCTCTGTCCCTTAAAGATCACTGTTAAGGGTAGAACAGTAAATACTCCGCTAAAGATATCTTGTTTACTGTCTTGAATGCAATAGACATGTGCGGGGAGTGCTTATACCATATATATAAAGATAAAATATCGATAAATCCTTGCGAAGATGAAAAAAATCTTGAAACCAGGAGGGGAAAGACAGTATGATGAATTGTTTGATTAGATTAAGGAAAAAATGACATGGCAAAGATAACGGGGACGGCCCCTCCCCCCCCTGGCAAAGCGCCCAAACCGGCAAAGAAAAATACCCTTTTTAACCTACTCCGGCGATACTTTATTACCGGCCTCCTGGTGGTGGTCCCGATCTGGGGCACCTATCTCATCCTGAAAGCCCTCTTCCTTACGATGGACGGGGTCTTGGGTGACTTCATGAAAACACAGGAGCTCTTCTATGTCCCCGGATTTGGCATCATTATTTTATTGCTCCTCATCATTACCGCCGGAGTCTTTACAACCAATATTTTCGGAAAGAAGATGCTCCAGCTCTGGGAGAAACTACTCCACCAACTTCCCCTGGTCAGCAATGTCTATTCTCTTGTGAAATCGATCGTCAACACCCTTTCCTTCCAGAGCCGGGAAATGAACAATTTCAATCGTGTTGTTCTCATAGAATATCCAAGAAAGGAATGCTATACCATTGCCTTCGTCACGGCGGAAATAAAGGGAGAGATCCATCGTATCTCTTCAGGTAAAGTCTTGAGTGTTTTTGTCCCGACCGTACCGAATCCTATCTCGGGCTACATCCTCCTACTCCCGGAAGCAGAGTTAATCCCCCTGGCCGTCACCGTCGAAGAAGCGATGAAAATGATCTTCTCCGTCGGTCTCTACATGCCAACCCTCACAGTGGATGAGTCAGAGACCTCGGTCATGATGGAAGAAGGATCAGGGTGAAAGAAAAAGGGGCAATTATCCTAGCGGCCGGCCAGGGGAAACGAATGAAATCGAAACAGGCCAAAGTTCTCCATCTATTGGCAGGCTTACCACTGGTGTCCTATCCCCTCGAACTGGTCCGTCGAGCCAGGCTTAAAACAGTCTTCGTGATCGTCGGCCATCAGGCCGACGCGGTCACAAAGGCCCTCTCCGGAAGTCCGGTGACGACCATCCTGCAAGATCCCCCGCTCGGCACAGGCCATGCCGTCCTTCAGACGGAAAAAGCCTTGAAAAATTTCAGCGGCAGCCTCCTGATATTAAATGGGGATACCCCCCTGCTTCGCGATAAAACGTTACGCCGCCTTTGGGCGCTTCACCAAAAAAAAAATGCCGCCCTTACCTTTTTAACCACAAAGCTTGAAAATCCACACGGCTATGGGCGCATCCTCAGAAATCAAGACGGCAGCATCAAGAAAATCGTCGAAGAGAAGGACGCGACCCCGGAGGAACGGGCGGTGCGGGAGATTAACACCGGCGTTTATATTATTGAAAAATCCTTTCTCTTTACGGCCCTCGAAAAGGTACGTCCCGACAACCGGCAGAAAGAATACTATCTGACCGATGTCGTCCACATCGCGGCCCAGGAGGGAAAACGACTCATTGGCTTAGAGGCCGATCCCGGGGAGGTCATTGGAATCAACAGCCGGGCCGATCTGGCCTCGGCCGAAGAGATTCTTCGGAAACGAATCATTGAGGATTGGATGGCCAAAGGCGTCACTCTGGTTGATCCAAACCGAATTCAGATCGATGCCGCCGTTAAAATCGGTCGGGACTCCATCCTTCATCCAGATGTTTCACTCGAAGGAACGACGATACTCGGTGAAGGATCTGAGATCTACTCCTCCCGAATCAAAGACAGCCGGATTGGAAAAGGGGTCCTCATTAAGGACTTCTGCGTCATTGAAGAATCCAGGATCGAGTCGGGGTGCATCATTGGTCCCTTCGCCCACCTTCGGCCCGGAACCGTGATCCGAAAAGGGGCCAAGGTAGGAAATTTCGTTGAAATCAAGAAAAGCGATCTGGGCGTGGGGTCAAAGGCGAATCATCTGAGTTACATCGGGGATGCAATGATCGGAAAAGGAGTCAATATCGGCGCAGGAACGATTACATGCAACTATGACGGCCGGAAAAAGGAAAAAACGATCATTGAAGATGGCGTCTTTATCGGGAGCAATAGTCAATTGGTCGCACCGGTTCGCATCGGGGCAAGGTCTTTAATCGCGGCCGGAGCGACCATTACAGAAGACGTCCCGCCCGACACCCTAGCCATCTCCCGAACCCGGCAAGAAAACAAAAAAGGATGGGTTAAAAAGAAGAGGTTACGCGCGAAGCGCTAAGGAGAGAAGGAATCTATGTGCGGTATCATTGGATATATCGGCAACAGAAATGTTCTCTCCATTTTGATGGACGGCCTCAAAAGGCTCGAATACAGAGGATATGATTCCGCCGGGATCGCCTACTTTTCAGACGGAAAGTTGGAGGTAAGGCGTTCGGCGGGAAAATTGTCATCTCTGGAAGCCATCCTCCCCCTTCAAGAGCCTAAGGGATCCACTGGAATCGGTCATACGCGCTGGGCCACTCATGGGAGACCGACGGAGGAAAATGCCCATCCGCATTCAGCCGGGACCATGTCCATCGTTCATAATGGAATCATCGAAAATCATATCTCACTCAAAAAAGACCTCCAGGCAAAAGGGCATACCTTTATCTCAGATACAGACACAGAGGTCATTACACGTCTCATCAACCAGCTCTGCCAGGAGGGCCTCCCGATCGAAGAAGCCTTGCAACATACCATTGATAAAATTCGCGGCAGTTTTGCCATCTGTCTCCTCTCGGAAAAAGAACCGGACCGATTGATTGCGGTCCGTTCGGGTTGCCCTCTCGTTCTCGGCGCGGGAGAAAAAGAGTCTTTTGTCGCATCAGATATTCCGGCCTTTTTGTCGCATACCCGCGAGATCATTTTCATGGAGGATGGAGAGATCGCAATACTGAGTCCTGAGGGCATTGAGATTCATGATCTCAAGGGAAAAAAGATCGTGAAACCTTCTCAGCAGATTTCCTGGGACCCGGTCATGGCCGAAAAAGGGGGCTACCGGCACTTCATGCAGAAGGAGATCTATGAACAACCACGCGCAATCACGGATACCATCCGGGGACGGATAGACCATGAATCCGGAAATACCATTCTCGGCGATCCGGATTGGGACCACAGCAAAGGCCTGAATTGCCGCAGAGCGGTTCTCGTCGGCTGCGGAACCTCCTGGCACGCCGCTCTGGTGGGCAAGTTTCTCCTTGAGGGAATTGCCAAGCTCCCCGTTGAAGTTGATATTGCCTCAGAGTTTCGCTATCGCGATCCGCATCTCTCTCCGGACGACTGGGTGATCGGGATTTCGCAATCCGGCGAAACGGCCGACACCTTGGCTGCAATGAAGGAGGCACGGAACAAAAAAGCGCCCACCCTCTCGATCTGTAACGTGGTCGGAAGCAGCATCAGCCGGGAGACCGATTCTGTCTTTTACACCCACGCCGGACCGGAGATCTCGGTCGCGTCGACCAAGGCCTTTACCACACAACTCACGGCCCTGACCCTCCTCGCCATCAATCTCGGGAGAAGAAGAGGGGTTCTCTCAGAGGAAGAAGGAAAACGATTGATTCACCACCTGGTCCTCCTTCCAAAGCAGATCGAATCCATCCTGCAACGGGAAAATAAAATCAAAGAGATCGCAAACCGATATTTCCGCCATCGGGACTTCCTCTTCCTCGGTCGCAGTATTCTTTATCCGGTCGCGCTGGAGGGGGCACTGAAACTGAAGGAGGTCTCCTATATTCACGCCGAAGGATATCCGGCGGGAGAGATGAAACATGGTCCCATCGCCCTCATCGATGAGGAGATGCCGGTCGTCATCATGGCTCCGAAAGATCATGTTTATGAAAAAACCGTCTCCAATATCATGGAGGTGAAGGCGCGCGGTGGGATCATCATCGCCCTGGTCGAAGAAGAAGACCATGACCTGGCAGAGATTGCAGATGAGGTCATCCCTCTCCCGAAGACGCTGCCCTGTCTCTCCCCCATCCTGTCCACCGTACCGCTCCAACTTCTGGCCTACCATATTGCCGTACACCGGGGCAGCGATGTGGATCAGCCCCGAAACCTGGCGAAAAGCGTCACTGTAGAGTAAAGGGTGAGCATAAGGTTGATATCATGAGTGAACTTCTAAACGGACTGAACCCTCAACAACGTGAAGCGGCAGAACAGACCGAAGGTCCCCTCCTCATCCTGGCGGGTGCCGGAAGTGGGAAAACGCGTGTGATTGTTCATCGGATTGCTCATTTAATCGAGTCCCTGCATATCCCCCCTTATCGAATCATGGCCGTCACCTTTACCAACAAAGCGGCAGAGGAAATGAGAGAACGCATCGGACACCTCATCTCTGCTGAAAAGAGCCGAAGGCTCCTGGTGTCAACCTTTCACTCCGCCGGACTGAGAATTCTGCGCCGGTATATTCACCATCTGGGCTATAAAAATGACTTCGTTGTTTACGATTCCGCGGATCAATTGGCCCTGATTAAATCATGCATGACCTCCCTGACCATTAATGAAGACCTCTATCCGCCCCGGTCGGTCACCGCCAGAATCAGCTCTTTGAAGCATCAGTTGATCGCCCCTGATCAGTTTGAAGCCGAAGCCGCTCAATATGGCCTGGATGTGGCCATCAGAAAGGTCTATCCACTCTATCAGGAACGCCTCCGCCTATTGCAAGGGCTTGACTTCGATGATCTGATCGGCCTGACGATCCGTCTTTTCGAAGAGGTCCCTGAGGTATTACGCCTCTATCGCGATCGCATTCATTACATCATGGTCGATGAATATCAGGATATCAACCAATCCCAATATCGCTTGATTCAACTTCTGAGTACGCCCCGGAGAAACCTTTGTGTCGTGGGCGATGACGATCAGTCCATTTATGCCTTCCGGGGGGCCGACATCGAAAACATCCTCAGCTTTGAACGGGATTTTCCGGATGCCAAAGTCGTGATCCTCAATCAGAATTACAGATCAACGGGCACCATCCTGTCGGCCGCATCGGCCGTCATTAAAAAAAACAGCCGGAGGAAGGAGAAGTCACTCTGGACAGAAAATGGTGAAGGCGAGCCGATTCTCTGGAAACAAGTGCAGGACGAAGCAGAGGAAGCCGCCTCAATTCGAAAGACCATCGAGGAATTACAGGAAAGAGAAGAACGGCCGCTCTCTCATTTCTGTGTCCTTTACCGTACCAATGCGCAATCCCGGGTCATTGAAGAGGCCTTTCGCCGTGCAGGCATTCCCTACTTTATCTATGGCGGTCTCCGTTTTTATGAACGAAAAGAGATTAAAGATCTGATTGCTTATCTCCGTTTGATCGTCTCACCGGATGATGCGTTGAGTGTTCGACGCGTAATTAATCTCCCTCAACGAGGGGTCGGAGCAGTCTCCCTGGAAAGACTAAGCCGCTTTGCTGAGTCCAGGCGGATTTCCCTTCTTGAGGCAGCGGAATCCCCGGAAGAGGCCAGAATATCCCGTTCGGCAAAAACCGGATTGATAAATTTCACAAGAATCCTCAGAACCCTGCGTGCCGTCTCAGAGACGGAATCTCTCGCCCAGCTGCTTCGGATGCTCGTTGAAGAAATTTCGTATCTCGAATATCTCAGAAGAGAGTTTGGAAACGAGGCAGAGGGCCGGATTGAGAATATTCTTGAGTTCATCGCCGCCGCCGATCAATTTAATACAGATCCGGATGACCCCCTTAATGTAGATCCTTTTAATCAGGATAACCCTTTGCAGTCCGCCACGACGGACACCGGTGAAGATCAAGGGTGCCGGACGGCATTAAAGGCCTTTCTAGATCAGGCCGCCCTGGTTTCCAACGGGGATGATCGAGATACGACGCAAGGCGGGGTGACTTTAATGACCCTCCATTCGGCAAAAGGGCTCGAATTTCCAGTGGTCTTTCTGACCGGTCTGGAGGAAGGACTTTTCCCGCATTCGCGCGCGCTGACCGATCATAGCCAGATGGAAGAGGAAAGGCGGCTCTGTTATGTCGGGATGACGCGTGCCAAGGAAAGACTCTACCTCATCAGCGCCATCAGCCGACGCCTCTATGGCCAGACACACTGGAACAGTCCTTCTCGCTTTATCCAAGATTTGCCAAAGGAGACCGTCACGATCGTCCGTTCCGTACAACAAACAACGCAAAAAAAACAACGGCACTTTTCCGACACATCTGGCCCGGTCTATACCGATCTGCAAGAGAGCGAGGCGGGAGAATATCCGGTCGGGACGAAGGTCCGCCATCGTATCTTTGGTACCGGGAAAGTCCAGCGCTGTGAGGGGGAAGGAGAAGAGGCCAAGGTCACGGTCACTTTTTTAGGAGTCGGCACGAAAAAACTGGCAATAAAGTTTGCCAAGCTGGAAAAATATGTCTAGATTAGGTATAAAAAAGGGGTCGATCAGATGAAAATGAAAGAAGATGAAGTCACCTATGTTGCCAAGCTGGCAAGACTGGCCTTGACACCAGAGGAAACGGAGCAGTACGCTGGGCAATTGAGCCGGATTTTTTCCTATATTGAAAAGCTGAACGAACTGGATACCAGTCGGATAGAACCGACATCGCATGTTCTTTCTCTTTCCAACATCTTTCGTGAAGACAAGGTTCAACCTTCTCTTCCGACGGAAAAGGTCCTGGAAAATGCGCCACAAAGGGATGGGTCGCTCTTCCAGGTTCCGGATATCATGGAGTAAGAGAATAAGACAGCAAGTACGAACCAATTTAGAGGAACAATATGTTAAGACAAATGTTAAAGTCAAAAATCCATCGTGCAACGATCACAGAATCTGAACTGCACTACGAAGGAAGTATCACAATCGATCAGGAGTTGATCGACGCGGCAGGAATGTTTCCTTACGAGCAGGTCATGGTCTCCAACCTGAATAACGGAGAACGCTTTGTGACCTATATCCTTCCCGGCGAAAAGGGCTCAGGCACAATCTGCCTGAATGGTCCGACCGCCCGGAAAGGAGTCGTGGGAGATCAGGTCATTATCTTCACCTATGCCCACTATGAGGAAGAGGAAGCCGAAGGTCACCTGCCCCTGGTGGTCAAAGTGGATTCGGAAAACCGCATCGCCCTGGTGAGGAGCGGCTTTTGATCTCGATTTCACAGACAGCTCACGAGACCCATAAGGCTCTACAAGAAAAAGCGGTTTCATCCCGGGAACTGGTGACGTCCTTCTACCATAGAATAGATTCACTCGAAGGTCGGCTGAACGCTTACAACACCCTTACTAAAAAACAAGCCCTGGCACAAGCCGACCTCGCGGATCAGGCACTTGCAAATGGCGGTCCCATTGGACCGCTCACCGGAATTCCCATCGCACTCAAGGACAACCTCTGCACGGAAGGCGTTCTTACAACCTGTTCTTCCAAAATATTGGCCAATTTTGTCCCCCCTTACGACGCCACCGTCGTTTCGAAACTAAGGAAAGCGGGTGCCGTCTTCCTCGGAAAAACAAATCTGGACGAATTTGCCATGGGTTCATCTACAGAAAATTCCGCCTTCGAGGCGACCAAGAACCCATGGGATCTTTCATGTATCCCCGGCGGTTCCAGCGGCGGATCGGCAACAGCTGTTGCGGCGGATGAAACGGTCCTGGCCCTCGGATCAGACACGGGGGGGTCCATCCGGCAACCAGCCGCCTGTTGCGGCGTTGTGGGGCTGAAACCGACCTATGGCCGCGTTTCCCGCTATGGCCTCATTGCCTTTGCCTCTTCCTTGGATCAGATCGGTCCTTTAACACATGATGTCACCGATGCGGCCACCCTGTTTCAGGTGATTGGAGGATATGACCCCCGGGACTCCACTTCGGCCGACGTCCCCATGCCGAACATGCGTGAAGGACTGGATGGCGGGGTCCAGGGATTACGTCTCGGCATCCCAAAAGAATACTTTATTGAGGGCGTCGACTCCGAAGTCGCATCTGCCATCGAGAAGGCCATCGATGAATACCGGCGTCTTGGCGCCAAAATCCAGGAGATCTCACTGCCACATACCGGCTACGCCATCGCCACCTATTATATCCTTGCAACGGCAGAGGCAAGTTCCAACCTGGCCCGATATGACGGCGTCCGATATGGACATCGCTCCGAGGCCCCTGTAAACCTCCTGGAGCTTTACACCAAAAGCCGCCGGGAAGGATTCGGGCCGGAGGTAAAGCGTCGGATCATGATCGGAACGCATGCTCTTTCCTCCGGTTACTACGATGCCTACTATAAAAAAGCACAACAGGTCCGCACCTTAATCAAGAACGATTTTGATGAAGCCTTCAAAACGGTTGACGCAATACTGACACCCACCATGCCGACCCCGGCGTTTCGTTTCGGGGAAAAGACAGAAGACCCACTCCAGATGTATCTCTCTGATATCTTTACGATCTCGGTCAATCTCGCAGGAATCCCCGCGATCTCTCTCCCCTGCGGCTTCACCACCGGAGGCCTGCCGATCGGCCTTCAGGTCATTGGAAAGCCCTTTGGTGAAGCAGAAATCCTTCAGATTGCCTATGCCTATGAACAGCAACATGATTTTCATAAACGGAGGCCCACGATTGGGGAATAAAACATGATCTACTTTGCCTACGGTTCCAACATGGATGTGGATCAAATGACCACCCGATGTCCGGGAAGCAAGCTGATCGGAACGGGACGGCTTCACAACTATTCCATGGTCTTCACCCGCTGGTCGCGCGCCTGGAACAGCGCCACCGCTGATATACTCCCGGATCAGAAAATGTCGGTCTATGGGGTCCTTTTCGAGGTGACCTTGGATGACCTGAAAAAAATGGATCGATTTGCCAACTATCCAAATTCCTATGTCCGGCAGGATATCACGGTAGAAACCGGAGAGTTGCAACTGCCGGCAATGACCTATGTTGCCATTCGGCAGGGGCCCTTCCTCCCCTCAAAGGCCTATGTCGGAAAAATGATCCTGGGAGCAGAACAACATCAACTCCCTGAGGAATATATTTCCTTTTTGAAATCATTGAAGACCCATGATTGAAAACCATAAACAGAAATGTGACTATTCAGCATGCCACTATTTTTCTTCAGGGCAAGGCGCGAGGAGCACAGAACCGCAACGTAGTTTTCTACGTGAGGATTCGAGCACCACAGCAACGCAGCCATGGAGAAAAAGAGGGGTGTGCTGGATAGTCACAAGGGAATAGGATGAAGTACGAAACCATCATCGGTCTTGAAGTCCACGCGCAGACCTTGACGGAGTCGAAAATATTTTGCGGATGCAGTACCCGCTTTGGCCAAAAGCCCAACAGCCAGGTCTGTCCGGTCTGTCTTGGGTTACCGGGTGTTCTTCCCGTATTAAATCAAAGTGTCGTTGAATTGGGAATTCGGATCGGGAGGGCGACCCATTGCAAAATCGCGCCATATTCCCGCTTTGCGAGAAAAAATTATTTTTATCCTGACCTACCCAAAGGATATCAGATCTCGATGTTTGAACTTCCGCTTGCCGAGCATGGCTATATTGAAATCCTGACGCAGGCGAAAAATGGCCAGGCTCCCTCCTCCGAAAAAAAGAAAATCGGTTTGACCCGCATTCACATGGAAGAGGATGCAGGAAAAAACATCCATGAAGGCTCCGGCACAGGGAGCCGCGTCGACCTGAACCGTGCGGGCATTCCTCTTCTTGAAATTGTAAGCGAGCCAGATATGCGAAGCCCGAAAGAAGCAATCGCCTACCTGAAAAACCTCCGCGCCATCCTTATCTATACCGGAGTTTCCGATGCCGACATGGAGAAAGGCAACTTCCGCTGCGACGCAAATGTCTCCATCCGGCCCGTGGGCCAGTCTGAATTCGGAACACGGACCGAGATCAAGAACATGAACTCATTCCGTTTTATCCAGAAAGCCATCATCTATGAAATGGCGCGTCAGGAAAAGGTGTTGGAAGAAGGAGGACGCATCATCCAGGAAACTCGCCTGTGGGACACCAAAAACAATATGACCCTCCCGATGCGAAGCAAAGAAGAAGCACATGATTATCGTTATTTTCCGGAGCCGGATCTCGTCCCTCTCAGCATCAGCCAGGAATGGATTGACAAAGTCACCCTGGAACTGCCGGAATTGCCCGACGCGAAACGGGAACGTTTTGTGAATGATTATTCTCTTCCGGTCTATGATGCTACCATCCTGACGGCTTCGCAAGCCCTGGCTGACTTCTATGAAAAAACGGTTTCCCTCTACCCAAACCCGAAGCTTGTCAGCAACTGGGTCATGGGAGAGCTGCTTAAAGAACTGAATGATGAAAACAAGGAGATCGACGAGGCAGTGATCCGTCCCGAACAATTGGCCTCCTTGCTGAAGCTGATAGAATCAGGAACCATCAGCGGAAAAATTGCGAAAACCCTCTTTGAGGAGATTTATCACACGGGAGCTAATCCGGAAGAACTCGTCCGGGAAAAGGGGCTCACACAGGTCAATGACGAGTCCGAACTCGACCAGGCCATCCAGGAAATTATTTTGGCCCATCCGAAAGAGACGAAAGGATACCGCGCAGGCAAAGAAAAACTGATCGGTTTTTTTGTCGGTCAAGTCATGAAGCGTTTTGGCGGAAAGGCGAATCCAGGCAAGGTCAATGCCTTGCTCAAAAAGAGACTGGCGCATCACGATGAGGAGCAGGAATGAGTGAGATTGTAGATGTGCATGCCCGTGAGATTCTAGACTCTCGCGGAAACCCGACCATTGAGGTTGAAATCTTTCTGGAATCCGGTGCCTCCGGACGCGCCTCCGTTCCCTCTGGTGCATCCACCGGGTCACGGGAAGCCCTGGAACTGCGCGATCACAACCCTCTTAGATACCTTGGGAAAGGGGTCTTAAAGGCCATTGCCCATGTCCATGAGAAAATCCTTCCAGAAATCATCGGCCTTCTTGCCGAAGAGCAGGCCGCACTGGATCAAACACTCCTCATCCTTGATGGGACCGCCAATAAGAAGAAGCTCGGTGCAAATGCCATTCTCGGGGTCTCTCTTGCCGCCGCACACGCCGCAGCCGCCGAGTTGGGCATGCCGCTCTATCGCTACATTGGAGGGCTTCAGGCGAGAGAACTTCCAATCCCCTTGATGAACATTCTGAACGGCGGCGTACACGCGGACAATGGTCTCGATTTTCAGGAATTTATGATCATCCCGGTTGGAGGATCCTCCTTCTCGGAATCACTTCGCATGGGCGTCGAGATCTTTCACGCGCTCAAAAAAGTCCTCAAAAAATCCGGTTACACGACGGCCGTCGGAGACGAAGGCGGGTTTGCCCCGGCTGTGGCATCCCATCATCAGGCACTCGAACTGATCATGAAAGGCATTCAAAAGGCCGGATACCAGCCGGGCCGCGATGTCCTTCTGGCCCTTGATTCCGCAGCCAGTGAGTTTCACCGGAAAGGGAAATATCACCTCCAGTCAGAAGAAAAATCTCTTACATCCAATGAAATGATCGATTACTACGAGGCCTTGCTTGACAAATTCCCTATCGTCTCTATTGAAGACGGTCTTGCAGAAAACGACTGGAAAGGCTGGGTGAAAATGACGGAACGGCTGGGGAAACGGGTTCAATTGGTCGGAGACGATCTCTTTGTCACCGATGAAAAGACCCTTGAAAAAGGGATTCAAAAAGGCGCGGCAAATGCAATCCTGATCAAGCTGAATCAGATCGGAACCTTGACAGAAACGCTCAATACCATCGAAAGGGCCAAAAAATCAGGTTATGGAACCATCATTTCTCATCGATCCGGAGAAACCGAAGATACCACCATTGCCGACCTTGCTGTAGGAACCGGCGCCGGACAAATTAAAACCGGATCCCTCTCACGAACAGATCGAGTCGCCAAATACAACCAACTCCTCCGTATAGAGGAAAACCTCGGCAATACATCTGTTTTTTCCCGACAGGAACCCTATCGGACCCTGACAGAACCTTCTTCTGTCAGTAAATCAACAAAGAGGAAAAAGGGATGAGTGGACGGCTACTATTAAAGAAGGGACTCTGTATCAGTTTATGGGTCGTACTACTTATCGTTCAAGGTTTCATTCTTGAAGCTGAAGCGGGCATAATCGGCAAACCCACCGCCTCAGGGAAATCAATGCGCCTTTCCGAGATCCGACTTGAATTTGACCAAGTCCAACTTGAAATCCGCTCAGGAGGCGGGAAGTTTCAAGGGAATGCGACCAGTGAACGCATCCTCTTGAAGGGAATCTTTGGCTTGGCCCCTAAGCTGGATGCGCATCTCGCTATAGGAGCCACCGACTTTGGTACGGCATCCCGTCAGTTTGATGGAGACTTCGGTCCCGCCATCGGGACGGGGCTGCGCTGGACTTTTCACAACAAGGGCGCTTTCAGTCTGGGGGTCGGAATTCAGACTCTCTCCTTTCAATCTGATGATGACCAATCTGTCAACCCACGAATCCGCTTCCACGAAATTGAAACATTCGTCGGAGGAACCTTCAGCGGTCTCGAACAGGTGACCACCTATTTCGGCGCACTCTTCTCATCGGGATTTGGAAGATTTCGGAGAGGGAACACCGTTTACTCGCAAGATCACTTCGGTGTCTTTGTTGGAGGAGATTTTCAGATCATCGACCGCCTTTACTTATCAGGTGAAGCACGCATGATAAACGAGGCCTCACTGACTATTTCCGTAAGTTATCATCCCGAATAGAGATTCAGAACAACGATTGGATGAATAACAGATGCAGAACAAAAGTCGAAAAAAAGTCAAGGCAGGCCTAAAACAAAAGCGGCGGCTCATTTTCGGTGTTCTCTTATTTATGAATGGCTATCTCTTCCTCTCTTTCTTTTTTGGCGGAATGGGCTTCTTTAAGGCGATAAATATGCGAAAGAACCACGCCGCCGTCCAGGAAGATATTCGTTCTCTGAAAAGAGAAAATATTCAACTCTCTCAGCGTATCGAGGGATTGAAGAACGACCCTCTTTATATTGAACGTCTCGCACGAGACCGCCTCGGTCTCGTCAAAGAGGGGGAGCTGATCTATGAGTTTTTCCCCGAAAGCAAACCCTGATGATAACGATCCAGCACATCCCACTTTGTCTCCATGGCGGCGTTGCTGTGGTGCTCGAATCCTCAAGTATGGACACATACGTTGCGGTTCTGCGCTCCTCGCACCTTGCCCTGAAGCCAAATAGTGGCATGCTGAATCGTTATCCCTAACATCCTGAGATAAGGAATACTGATCTTGTCCTTCCGATCCGGGTTTATTGCGATTATTGGCCGTCCGAATGTCGGGAAATCGACACTCCTCAACCGCCTCCTGGGGCAGAAGATTGCGATCGTCACGGATAAACCCCAGACCACTCGAAATCGCATCCTTGGAATCCGGCACCTTTCAGATGCCCAGATGGTCTTTTTCGACACACCCGGCATCCATCATCCCAGGACAAAACTGAATCAACGGATGGTCCAGACAGCGTATTCTTCTCTCTCTGAAGTCGACCTTATCCTGATGCTGGTCGAAGTAGCCCCAGAATTCCAGAAGAAGAGGGCGATCCAGGCAGAAGATATACCCATACTGGAGCATTTAAAAAAGGTCAGGACACCCAAGATCCTGATTATCAACAAGATTGATCTGATCAATAAAACAAGCCTCATCCCCTTCCTTGAACAAGTCGGTGCGGAGAAAACCTTTTCCAGGATCATTCCTCTTTCCGCCCTCACCGGTGAAAACGTCGATCAACTCCTGAAGACGGCTCGGGCCGCGCTTCCGGTCGGTGAGCCTTTTTTCCCCGAAGATGTCGTGACCGACCAACCAGTCCGTTTCCTGGCATCCGAATTTATCCGAGAAAAAGCCATCCAGATGACGCGGGAAGAAATCCCCTATGCGATCGCCGTTCAAATTGAGGACTTTAAAGAAGACACAGAACGGAATCTCTCCTTAATTTACGCCACCATTTTTGTTGAAAGGGAATCGCAGAAGGGTATTATTATTGGACGAAAAGGAATGATGCTGAAAGCGATCGGGCAGGCCGCACGCAAAGAACTCGAGGATCTTCTGGGGGCAAAAATATACCTTGAACTCTGGGTGAAGGTGCAAAAAGGATGGCGGAGAGACGATTCGTTCCTGACCCGTATGGGATATTAAAGGGTTGTGAACCTTCATGGCGGCGTTGGTGTGGTACTCGAATCCTCGCGTATAACATCTACACTGTGATTCTGCGATCCTCAGGCCTTACCCTGAAGGAATGGGTCTCGCGAAGCCAAATAGTCGCATGCTGAATCGTTACAAATTTGGTTTAAAATCGATTTCATTTGTGATATTGTTACAGTGTTTATCAGGTGGAGTTCCATATCTTGATCCTTCGAACCTTGGGTTATGCCTTCTCACTGGTCATCGTTCTCGCACTCATGAATCATTTTGAGGTGATTCAGATCCCTCAGGGTCTTCTCAAAGAAGCGGTGAACGTCGTGGCCACTGGCGGGGCGGCTCTGAAACAAGCGATTTTTTGAGCATCTCTTGCTCGTGGACTGATACCCTCTTTAGGCCTATGATGCCCTGAGCAATCTCCGGCATTGACAGCCAACGCCGTTCACCGTAAAATCCCCCTCATGTTTAAGACCATCGAATGGAAAGAGGGCGCTGTTCGTCTCCTCGATCAGACGAAACTTCCGAAAGAAGTACTTTACGTCGATTGCCGGGACGTCGAGACCGTCGCACAAGGAATCAAGGAATTGTGGGTACGGGGCGCGCCCGCCATCGGGATTACGGCGGCGTATGGCCTTGCCCTTGCGGCACAAAAAATTCAGGCAACCACCTTCGATGATTTTTATCACGAACTTCTACCCGCCTGTGAGCTCTTGGCCGCCTCCCGCCCGACAGCCGTTAACCTCTTCTGGGCCATCGATCGCATGAAACAAACAGCGATCGCCCATCGCAACCAGACCATCCCCTCATTGAAAAAAACCTTATTGTCCGAAGCAGACCGTATCCTGAGTGAGGATATCGAAATGAACCGGGCCATCGGAAGGTTCGGCGCACCATTGATTCAAAATGACTCCGGGATATTGACCCACTGCAATGCCGGCGCGCTCGCGACGGGGGGCTACGGCACGGCCCTCGGGGTCATCCGGCGGGCCTGGGAGGAAAACAAACAAATCAGGGTCTATGCCGATGAAACCCGACCGGTCCTACAGGGGGCAAGATTGACCGTGTGGGAACTCGTTCAGGAAAAGATCCCTGTGACGCTGATCACCGATAATATGGCCGGTTTCTTTATGAAACAAGGAAAGATCCAGTATTGCGTCGTCGGGGCGGACCGCATCGCTGCCAATGGAGACATCGCAAACAAGATCGGCACTTACAGTGTCGCCATCCTTGCCAAGGAACATCAAATCCCTTTTTATGTCGCCGCGCCTATGTCAACCGTCGATTTCAAGACTCCTTCCGGCGAAGAGATTCCGATTGAAGAACGCGACCCTTCCGAGGTCACACATATTCAGGGAAAAGAAATCACCGCCCCCGGCGCGACAATCGCCAACCCCGCCTTCGATGTCACACCCGCCCGTTATATCACTGCAATTATCACAGACAAGGGCATCTTCAAGCCAAAAGAGATCAAAGGCCTTGATTCCAGCGCCGTAAAATAACCTTTCCTCCATTTCCATAAGACCCCCAGCCTGCCGGAAATTTTACACCATCTCTTACTTTCTGCTAAATATCCAACAACCCTATATCAACGTTTAATTAAGATCTTCTCAATTATCCTCTCATATCAGTCGTTTACAGTAAGGACCTTTTTTAATAAATCATTTAGTCCGTTTCTTGCTTATTCAATAATTCATCTTAATCGTCGGCAATGTAAGACGGCCGGTTGCAATATTTAAAACCGTATGAATATCGACGTGGACATCTTCGAACGATGAGGCTTTGATGCGCTTACTGTTGGTCGAACATGATCAGATCCTGGGGACAAGGCTCCGTAACAGCTTTAAAGCGGATGGATATACGGTCGACTGGCTTCAAGAGGAAGAACCCCTTCGGGATATCCTCGATATCGGGGAGTTTGATGCGGTCATCCTCGATGTAGACTATCAGCAATTTGACCCGATACAGGAAATAAAAGTGATCCGAAGTCAGGGGAATCGAGTCCCTCTCCTGATTCTGTCTGAAAAGAGCTCCGTTTCTAACCGTGTCATCGGATTAGAAGCGAGTGCAGATGATTACCTGTGCAAGCCCGTTGATCAGGGAGAACTGAATGCACGCTTGTAGGCCATCCTACGACAGAGCTCCGGCCGAGCCCATTCAAACCTTGTATGAGGCAATATCCAGGTGGACACAACCGCGAGAGCTGCCACCTTCCAGGTAAAACCCATCATGTAAATAGAAAAGAGTATGTCGTTCTGAGAGGCCTTCTCGAAAATAACGGGAGAGTATTTACCAGAGAAAGGCTCGAAGAGATGCTCTACGGATGGAACGCAGACAATGAAAGAAATACCCTATATATATATATCTTAATCATCTACTGAAAAATCTATCCGGGCCTGATCCGCACCATTCGGGGTGTGGGCTATCTCATCGCAGAGGCCTCATAACCCTCATGATAGGAACATCAAATTCCGGGGACACCATACTTAATTCTTGCCTCTCGTTGACGAGAGGCATACTATGCCGTCATGGCGAGAATGGCACGGGTGGGTCGGGTAATCCCCCCATTAATAATGGTTCACAGAAGTAGAGCCTGTGTTGCCACCGTTAATTTCTGATATGGGGTAATTCCTCCAATAGCCATATTAGGCCGTTCATTGTTGTAAAGCCACAACCATCGTGTCGCCGTTTCTTGTGCATGTGAGATTGTTTCAAACAGATGCTGATTCAGCCATGCGTGACGGACCGTCCTGTTAAACCGCTCGACAGAGGCATTCTGCTGAGGGTTCCCTGGCTGAATATATTGTAATCTTATTTTTTGTTTGTCTGCCCAGTCCCTCAAGGTCCGGCTGACATACTCTGGCCCGTTGTCGCAGCGGATCGTCCTGGGTTTTCCCCGCCACTCGATTATAGTCATCAATCACGTTGAATGTCCGAAAACTCCACCCATCATCAAGTCGATCATGCATGAAATCCATGGACCAGGTGTCGTTTATCTCACAAGGAACCGCCAGGGGTTCCGGCTTGTCCCGCTTGAGTCGTCGTTTTGGTTTTATCCTGAGGTTCAATTCCAGCTCTCTGTAAATACGGTATACGCGTTTGTGGTTGTATCCATACCCTTTCACATTACGCAGGTAGAGAAAACACAGCCCAAAGCCCCAGGTCCGGTGGGTTGTGGTCAACCGCAAGAGCCAGTCTGCGATAAACCCATTCTCCCCATTATTTTTTGCCTGATAACGGTAACAGGGTTCACTAATCACCAATGCCTCGCACACCAAGAGAATCGATCCTCTTCCTTTTCTAACGGCGACTTCCGCCATCTCCTTACGTCGAGATGGCTTTAGAACTTTTTCTCAAGCGCCTCCCGGGTGATCTCCCCTTTCAGCCGCTCTTCTGCATACATCTTTTTCAAACAACGGTTTTCTTCTTCCAGGTCTTTCATCCGCTTCATCATCGATACATCCATCCCGCCGTATTTTGACCGCCACTTATAAAATGTCGCATCACTCACCCCATGTTGACGGCAGAGCCCCACGATAGATTCTCCTGCCTCTACTGATCTCAATATTCCTATGGTCTGGCTCTCTGTAAATCTTGATCGCTTCATCGTAGATTCTCCTCCTACTATAAATATATTGGAAAATTCTACTTCTGAGTACCTTTATTTTTAGGGGGAATTACCATCCCGCCTCACCGGAATACCAGCTGGTCTGGATAGATCTTCTGCCCGGTGAATGTGGTTCGAGCCCTGATCCGGTTATTTCTCTCGGGGGAGGGAGTTATAAGGGTTACTTTTATTTTTCGGGTGATATGACCATTCAGGGAGAGCAGAGCGGACAATCGACCGCGGCGGTTTCACCTCCCTGGCCCAATCCTGACTCAGCTCGTCAAGCGGTCACCCTGCCGGATATCAACCTGGATGGCCTCCTTTATGTGAAGGGGAAGATCAATCTAGAAGGATCTTTCTCGGTTTATGGCGCTGCTTTCTCTGAACACGGGTTTACCGGGGCAGGTGCGACCCGCCTGGAGGTTTGGTACAACCATTCCTTCAACTCTGCAATCTACCCCGGCCTTCCGCCCATCGTTTTGCTCAAGGGAACATGGAAAGCATTACCCAATTCGGGTGTGTAGTCCAGTACACGCTCCCTCCTGGTTTCACTCAATAAAAATCACAACTCCTTGTTAAGAATAAAAAAATAAGAATTATAATTTTCTGTATTTCCGTGGATCGAGACTTGCAAGTGTTCCGGTATGTGTATCAAAGGTTCATGGGGAAAACGATTATGAGACAGAAGATGGAGCGGAAAATATTATGAAAGAACAATGTAATATAAATAGCGTCATCGGGGGAGTAATGAGGAAACCAGTGATCTATGCATGGGTTCCCTTGTTTTTGGTCCTCTTTCTCTGCAACCCCTCAATCGGATGGAGCATGGCCTCCGACATGGTTCTAAAGGGCAGGGTGACGGCCCTGCCTCCATGCCCCCCCATTTATTACAATAGGTCCTGTTATTTTAATTAGTTATGATGGCATCTCCACTTCTATCTCTATGGCATGGTAATTGCTTTTTTAATAGATATAACTGCTTCTTTTCGAGGATACATCCAAAAAAAGGGTTTCAATTAACCGGATTTTATTACGGGGGAGAAATGAAAGTTTTGGGGAAGTCAAAACTCAAACAGAAAATACCAATCGGAGTGTTGATTCTCATCTTAATAGGTGTCATCGCCGGTTGCCGTGAGGGAGGATCTTCGGCTCCGGGCATCGAAGATTTTCAAGATAAAGGAGCTCGCCAGGATGATTTGTTGCCGGCTTCGGCACTGAGAGCAACGGTATTGCCCGCCCAGTCTCCAAACTCCGATCTGGCATTTGACACGGAGGACCTGGACTTCATCCTGAAGCAAATCGAGTACGCCGAGCGGCATGCCGCCGGCGAAGATCTGATCGATATCCTACCGAATGCGAGCGTCCCCTGGGGCCTGCGCACGGTGGACGGGACATTCAACAGCCTGATCCCCGGGCAGGAAAACTTCGGCGCGGCCGACCAGGAATTCCCATTTGCGGTGCCTGGGAGAAATTTTCCGGCCGCCCAAAATGGCACTACCTACGATAGTGCGGCGACGGTACAGGACTCCACGCCCCGCCTGACCAGCCACCTGATTGTGAATCAGTCAACTGAAAATCCGGCAGCGATCGCCGCCGCGGCAGCGGAAGGCGGCGTGAATATCGGCCCGGACATCGCTGGCACCGACCAGTTTTTTATCCCTAACACGGCCCCGGACGAAGGCCTCTCGGCCCCGACTAACGCTTTCATGACCTTCTTCGGCCAGTTCTTCGATCACGGGCTCGACCTGGTGAACAAGGGTGGCAACGGCGTAGTCATAATGCCACTGCAGCCAGATGACCCGCTTTTTGACGCCGGTGTTGACGGCGATCCGCTTACCCTGGGCGACAATGGTCCCAACATGATGATTATGCCTCGCGCAAGTCGAAATCCGGGTCCAGACGGTATCCCTGGCAACGCTGACGATACTTTCATCAACGCCACGACGCCTCACGTCGACCAGCAGCAAACCTACGGCTCGCACGCGTCGGCGCAGATATTGCTGCGTCATTACGAAGTAAGGGGCGGCGTGTTACAAAACAGCGGACATCTGATCGATGGCTTCGGTAACGACCGCATCCTCGACACCGCGGACGACGGCGGTATGGCGACCTGGGACGCAGCACAGTTACAGGCTCTGCAAAAATTTGGTATAATTCTCGACGATCAGGACGGCAACAATATCCCGATGTTCCTGTCCGACCCGTACGGAAATTTCATTCCCGGCCCAGCGAGTGGTTTACCCCAACTGGTGACCTCAATCAACGCCGAAACCGGCATACCCACGCTGCTTGAAGGTAACCTGACAACTCCGGTGGACGCTTCGCTGGCATTGCGCGTCAACCACAGCTTTTTTCTCGATGTCGCCCATACGGCGGCTCCGAACGGTACTCCCGACGTGGACTTAGTAATCAATGCGCGCACCGATGACCTCAGTGGTCAGGTGACTCGCGGCATCCGCGCGTCGGCGCCTGCGGGCCAATATGACGATGAACTGCTCGGCGCACACTTTGTTTGTGGTGACGGCCGATGTAATGAGAACATCGCGCTTACCACGATCCATACCATCTTTCACCACGAGCATAACCGACTCGCCGACGTAGCCAAGCGTGTCGTACTCGATGCAGGCGACCTGACAAGGCTGAACGAATGGCTAAATACCCCGGTAACGGTATTCCCCCCCGCATTGGGCCTCACATTCCTGGTCTCTGATGCTTCCTTAGCTAACCAGGCTGCGACTCGGGCCGCTATAGATGTATTGAGCCTCGACTGGAACGGAGAACGCATCTTCCAGGCCGCCAGATTCGGCACCGAGATGCAGTATAATCGCATCGTGTTTGACGAGTTTGGACCGACGCTGGCCGGACTAAAGGACGCCTTCGCGGGCTTTCACACCAACGTCGACCCGACGATTACGACTGAATTCTCCCAATCCGTTTATCGTTTCGGACACTCCATGCTGACCACGACTGTGGATCGCTATGATGCAAATTTCAAAACCATTCTTGACGATTTTTCGGGGGACGCTTCTCAGCTAGGACTGTTCGAGGCTTTCCTTAACCCACTTGCGCTGTATAATTCTGATGCTTCTGGTGTGGCCCAGCTCACCCCAGAAGTAGCCACAGGCACGGTAATTCGCGGCCTAACGCGAACCGTCGCCAACGAAATCGACGAATTCATCACCGGCGCTTTACAGAACAATCTGGTTGGTTTGCCACTCGATCTGGGGGCGATCAACATCGCCCGTGGTCGGGATGTCGGCAACCCGACGCTGAACGCCGCCCGACGTAGCTTCTACGCGGCGACCCAGGATACTCGGCTCACGCCTTATGCGCATTGGGCCGACTATGCCGACAATTTAAGACACGAAGCGTCGTTGGTGAACTTCATCGCGGCCTACGGCACGCACGAGTCGCTAGCTGGAATTGATGGCATCGTCGGTAACGGTGACGACCCGGTCACAACCTTTGCCGACAGGCGTGCGGCGGCTTGTGCAATCGTCGGTGAACTTACCACCATCGGCGATCTTACTCCAAATCCGGCTGAATATTGCGTAGCCAGCGGTTTCATTAATACACTAGCCGATGCCGTGCCGACACCGACTGATGCGATGGATTTTCTGTTCAGCATGAATACCTGGGCCAGCGATGCAGATGGTCGCACGATCACAGGCATGGATGATGTCGATTTCTGGAACGGTGGCCTGGCCGAGGAACGTATGCCCTTCGGTGGTTATCTCGGTTCCACCCATAACTACGTGTTCGAGACCCAGTTGGAACATCTGCAGAATGGCGATCGTTTTTACTATGTGGGACGCACAGCCAACATTCACTTCCTCGGCGAGTTGGAGTCCAACTCGTTCACGGCCCTCGCCATGCGCACCACCGATCTGGGTGAGCAGGGCGCTGGTGCCCTGTCACTCAACATCTTCTCGGTCCCGAACCATATTCTGGAAGTCGACCAGAGTCAGCAGTTTGACGCCGCAGGCAATGGCACGACGGCCGATCCTGAAGGCGACGCGGCGCTGACCCCGCTGGTTATTCGTGACTCGGATCAGTTGACCACTAATATCGACGTATTCGATACCACCAACGTCATCCAGTACACCGGCGGCGACCATGTTACGATTGGTGGTACCGACAGTCACGATACGATTATCGGCGGCATAGGCGACGATGCCATCTCCGGCGGCGTAGGAAATGACCGCATCGAGGGCGGCGACGGTGCGGATCTGATCGAAGGTGGCAGCGGTGATGACATCATCACCGACCTCTCCGGTCCCGACGTGATAGAAGGTGGTGCCGGCAATGACGCGATCAATAGCGGTAACGAAGAAGACGTAATCTTCGGTGACGACGGCAACGACTTCATCGTCAACCCAAGCGAGCTTGGCGAAATCTTCGGCGGTCTGGGCGACGACTACATCTTTGACGGCGAGCACAATAGTCACATCAGGGGTGGCGCCGGCGACGACTGGATGGAGAATGTAGGCGGCGGCGAGGATCTGTTCCAGGGCGACAACGGCGCGGCAGCCGAGTTGGGTGAACCCCTGGTCAAGGGTCACGACGTATTCATCGCCCATGGCGGCAACAACGACGCGGACATGGAAAATGGTGACGATATCGTCGTCGACGGCCCCGGCATCGACCGCGTAGAAGGTCAGCTCGGTTTCGACTGGATCAGCTTCCAGAATGACAGGTTCGGAGTTGATGTCGACCTTGATCTGAGCATCTTCCTGCCTCCCCAGTTACCCCCGTCGAACGCCACGGTGCTAAACCGTTATGACAGGGTTGAGGGTATGAGTGGCTCGCCCTTTGGCGATTTCCTCAAAGGTACAGCCAACGAAGCGGGTGAAGAAGACGGCAATCAGCTCGTCAACTTCGGCCTGATCGACGGTATTGAAGACCTCGTGCCGCTAAGTGAGCGCAGAGCTCTGGCGCCCGATCTGGTTACAGGCGAGGCCCAGTTCGGCTGGACCGGTGGCGAAATAATTCTCGGCGGTGGTGGTAGTGACGTCATTACCGGTGAAGGTGGCGACGACATCATCGACGGCGACGCTTCGCTTACCGTAATGATCCGAACGCCGGATCCGGCAATAAGAACTGGAGTAGAATGGGTAGCGTATCGTGCCGCTCTGTCTGCGGCCACATCGACTGAGTCCCAGTCTATCAAAAACGCGGCTGCGGCTGCGGCATTCGTACAGGCAAAGGTTGATGCTGATGCTGCCGTTGAAGCGGCGACTATTGCCGCTCTGTCAGCGGTAGCTGCCGCAGATTCTGTTGCTGCTACGCTGACCAATGACATTACCATCACGGGAGAACTCGGAGACTTGATTAGTGGCGGCAGCACGGGTCCGACCGTAGAAGCGGCAGCGCTGCAAGAAGCGGCGTGGCAGGATTTCTTGAACCGCTGTAGTACGATCATGCTTGATCTGGATTTGCAGTTGCAGCTTACCACTGCAGACACGGCGGCGGAGGCTATTGCAGCACAGGCATCTGCGTTGGTTGCACAGTTAGCTGCAGAGCAAGTAAACCTGGATTCGACTGCGCTTGCGTCGGCTGCTTCGGCTGCTGCTGCGCAGCTTGAACTAGACGCCGCGAGAACCCTTCTTCCGGCTGACACCTTCGTTCTCGTCCCTGGCATGCAAGATGTCATGGATGCGGTGTTCGGTGGTTTCATCAATCCGGGTGAACTCTCGATTTCGCGCGTGATCAGTAGCGATCCGGCAAGTTTATCGGATACCGACACAGCCGTGTACACGGGCAACCAGCTGGATTACAGCGTTGATCTGTTAGCGGTTCCTGGTTGGGTTCAGGTTACGGACAATCGCGTCCCGCCGCTTAATGTTGACGGACGTGATCTGGTAAGAAACGTCGAAAGGCTGCGGTTCGCCGACGGCCTTTTAGTAAACCCTGAACAACGCGACGGAGGGGATGCCAACACCCCAGCGGAAGGTCAACCAACCATTACCGGCATTCTCATAGTGGGCAGCACATTGACGGCTTCGATTGACGGCGTCACGGATGCCGATAATCTTAATGGCCAGGTCACCTCTGCGGTCGCCTGGACCTGGGAGTTAGAATATTCTGGCCACGGGGTCTTCACGCCGATCATTCGTAATGGAGTCCTCGGCAATGGCCCTGAGATCGGTGAGACCAGCCAGACCCTGCTGCTGACCGTGGCTGAGAACGGCCTTCGAGTCAGAGTTAAGGCTGTTTTCCAGGATGATGATGGGGTCTTCGAAATAATAGTTTCGGGGCCGGCTCTGATCGATGATGGCCTTGTCATTGGCAATGTCGAGTTAAGCGGTGTTAACGGAGAGGTCATCGGGTCTACAACGGCAACATCCAATGTCTCGCAGTGAATACAACGTCCACTTTTGTGGGTATTCACAACGGCGTTCTCGAGTGCGGGCCATAACTGACCTCGATCAGCAGTACTAAAAGAAAAAGGATCGGTGCGAAGCTTGCACCGATCCTTTTTCTTTGGCTGATCAGAACTCTTAAAAGCCAAATTAATAGGGAGTCGGTCTTAGTTTAATTCATTTATTGATTTGATATTGGTATCTTAAGAACAACGGCTATGAGCAGCATCTCTGGAAGAGCTTAATAGTAAGGGTGATCGCCCAGATCAATAACGTATTAATTATCAAATCAGGCAATGCCTCAGTGCAGGCACAATCATAGAGGAGGTATCAATGAGTAAGCAACAAAGAAGGAGCAGTAAAACTTGTAACAGAACAGGTCTAGCCGGAGAAGATGATCCGGCATGGAAGGGACTTGAGTAGGTCAAGAAAGTCCAAGTGGTCCTGTATGCTGTACTCATGGCCGTAGCGGCGTTTCGAGATCCGTGTCTTTATCAGGTAGGGCGGGTCGCAATAGATCAGTTCTGAACCGGCGTAGTCATATCTGCGCAGGTAATGGTGGGCACAATCGTTGACTTTTTGCACGAGATAACCGCAGTCGAATGACTCCAGTGGTTCTGGGTCGATGGCGATGTTGTTCCGGGCGGGTGGCTTCTTCCGCATGACGGCCCCACTGCCCAGTCGGTATCCTTCTAGGGGAGTTTCATCACATGCTCGAAGGTGATATCGGGCCCTTCCTTCTACCCTCTTCCTATATCTCAGGCACAGATGCCTACCTCATAAAGGGCCTCACGGACACAACCGTGACGGAAGCCCCTACGGCACAAACTACTTCCGGATCGAGGGACGGGATGTCGGCCTCAACTGGCCTGGATACAAGTGTGCTGATATTACCTTGGGACCCGACACATTATCGCTGAACGATTGCGTTGAAACCGATATGTTCACAGTTCGGGGAAAGGTTGCCATAAATTTTGGGGCCGATATTGATCGCGCAACCTATACGAAAACCTCGTCTGGAACGCAAGTGAATATCTGGGCCAATGCGCCCACAGGCTCAAACATTGTTGCGACGGTCGATGGTGGTCTCGCGCACACCATGGTGGAATTCTCTCCCAATGCAGGAAATTATTATGCCCGAATTGAACTGGGGGGCCTGGGGGCCGGGATTGTTCCCTCTGAGGCCGTCGTGTCAAATCTTTCAGATAATCCTCCCGTTACAACATCAAGACCCATTGAGGATCATTTGGTCCTGAATGTAGTCGAAAATCATGTCATTGGTACGACAGTGACCCCGCCCGGATTAGAGATGAGCGTACAGAGCAGCAACTACGTCCATACGCTCACCGTCAATGCCACCATGGGCACCAGTGATCAGATTCAGCAGGGGCTTTTTACGACATCCGTCGTGATGACGCCTAAGGGTGGAGGGCTTTCCGAACTGACATATCTGAGTTCATATGGTGAAGATCCTGCCACACATAAGCTGGATGTTCGGTCTGTTTGGACGATTTTTTTTAAGAGGTCTTCAGGATCATCCCGACCTGGGGAAGAATATTAGACTCTGGCGGCTGGGTCAACTAAAATAAAAAAGGCCGATCAAGCCTCTTTTTAAAGAGGTATCCGGACTTTTTTATTGTGCGCCGTACCCTGAGGGCTTACCCTCCAGGGTACGGCGCACAATCGGCTAACAAATGATATCATCCTGCCTTTTGAGTGCATAGTCGCTGGAATAGATGCTTCCACGCTCTGAGATGGCCCAGACTTTATCATAGGCACAGGCACCGCTGAGTGTCTCTCCAGCCAGCGTTGTTCCCATATCTGCTGTTCCATTGCCTGGAGATACATCCCATAGCCCGCCTGCCTCAACCCAGAATTCACCGATCAGGATTGTCAAATCCGGACCTGCAACGGTCCCCGGGTAGACCCTGATATCCTGGTTGTCTGTCAGGTTGCAGCTTCCGGCGACCTCCCATTTTTCCTTATGAGAATCGTACAGGGCTCTAACGATCGGACAATTATCCACAGGAAGCGTAGCGGGTTCCGTAATGACCACCTGGACGGTGGCTGCATTCGATGTGGAGATCACGTCGGTGGCATCCGTAACCGTGAGTGTAAAGTTCAGCACGAGCTCTCCGGCATATGAAACCGGGAGTGTCTCCGGCGAGGTCATCGTTAGATTAGGCTGACTCAGATCACTACCGATGACAACGCCAGACCCGATTGGATTGTCATGAGACCAGACATAGGTTAAGGCACCCGGACCTATGGAATTTCCGCCATTGATGTCGACGACAATGCCCCCTGTCAAGATATTGTACCCTCTGGTAATGACCGCATGTACACCATCTATGGGCAATCCGCTCGTTTCTTCCGTATCAACCCCAACCTTTGATACTGCATTTCCTCCATTGCTGGAATCAAATACAACATGTGTGGCAGGATCTTCACCTGCTGAACTCAGATACGTAGATTCGGCAAGCCCTCCTCCTTGATCCGCCATTACGACCAATGTCGAGAAAAGGCCCTGCGCGACCTGATTACTGGTGCCCATGGTGGCTTTGATGGTGACCGGATCGACGTAGTTACTGCTCTGTACGCTCATCTCTAGACCAGGCGGTGTTCCTGGGGCACCAATGACATGATTTTCGACAACATTCAGGACCAGATGATCCTCAATGGGCCTTGAAGTTGTGACGGGAGGATTATCTGAAAGATTAGATACGACAGCTTCAGAGGGAACAATCCCGGCCCCCAGGCCCCCCAGTTCAATGCGGGCATAGTAATTCCCTGAACCGGGTGAGGATTCTACCATGGTGTTCGCGAGACCACCATCGACCGTCGCAACAATGTTTGAGCCTGTGGGTGCATTGGCCCAGATATTCACTTGCGTGTCAGTCGAGGTTTTCGTATAGGTTGCGCGATCAATATTGGCCCCAAAGTTTGTGGCAATCTTTCCCTGAACCGTGAACATATCGGTTTCAACGCAATCGTCCAGCGATAATGGGTCTGGTCCCAAGGTAATATCAGCACACTTGTATCCAGGCCAGTTGAGGCCGACATCCCGTCCTTCAATCCGGTAGAAGTTTGTGCCGTAGGGGCTTCCGGTAACGGTTGTGTCCGTGAGGCCCTCTATGAGGAAGGCGTCGGTTCCGGGCATATAAGAAGAGGGTAGAAGGAAGGGTCCGATATCGCCTTCGAGCATGTGATGAAACTCCCCAGGAACGATCCCGATATCCCGAGTCATGCTTTCTCCCGGACCCTTTATGACACCCGGACCGCCATCGTCTCCTGAAATAAATTCATGAACACCATAGGGATAGGTCACCTTGTAATGTTCTCCTTCAATCAGGTTGTCAATTCGGATACGGATACGCGAAAAGACCACCTGGTCACCATTGACGACCTCATCATTGATAAAGGCCCCCTCAACCGCCATGACAATGATGGTTCGGATCCCGGGGTCCGGTGAACCTGCAGGCGAGGTCGGCGTCAAATGGGGATTGAGCAAAAGCGCCTCTGCCGCGTAGAAGAAGACTTCATCGGCAAAATTATCGTTTGCCGGGTTCCGTGCGGGATCAAAAGGGAACTGCAGCGGCAAAGTCGGCTCAAACTCCGCGAAACAGTTAAAGGGGTTGTCGCAGAGTGTGAGCCTGAGGCCGGTTTTATCCTCATACCATAAAGGAAATCCTGATTTCGGATTGACCGGGCCGACTCTCCGTAATCCTTGTGTTTGTGCCTGGCCAAGCGGCAGGCCGATCGGGGCCAATAACACTACCAGCATGATGATGAATATAAGTCGTTTCATTCCTGTTCCTCCATTTTTTATAATAGATCGCGATTATTATTTAACTTCATAATCAAAAGAAGAGATACTGCCCCGTGACGAGACGGCCCAGACATGTGAAAACAGCTTGTCTTCATTTGCATCAGTACCGGCTGCCGCACTCCCAAGAGGTGCCGAATCATTTCCTGGAGTGACTTCCCATACCACAGGCAGAATCGGGGCGACATGGGTCTCACCGATTTTGATCGTACCCGGACCCGAGGCGTCACCGAGAAAGATCTCGATTAGCTGTAAGGTCGCAATATTACAGTCACCGACGACAACCCACCTTCCCTTGTTGGGCTTGTAGGATCCCTCCACGATATTACAGATATCGTCGGGCAAGGCCACCGGGTGTTCTATCGTCACAATAGCGACATCCGTACTCAAAGGTAATCCACCCAAAAGGTCGCTTACGGTGAGGGTGACTTCGACTTCCAAGATCCCGCTGAGTGGAAATGCAGGCTCGGTTCCCAGAGGTGTTACGACGTTGGCTACGGCTTGACCCGAGTTATTCAGCGTAAATAAACCCGTCGTGTCGTTATGTGTCCAGTCATAGGTCATACCGGTGGGACCGAAGGAATTGGACCCTCTCAGGTTTAAAGTGATTCCTCCAGTATCGCCACTTGTGTCGGGGCCTGCATTCGCGATGAGCCCGAGTGAGGTTCCAGCAGTGCCGCCAGATATTGCAATTTTTGTCTCGGCACTTCCTCCCAAAGCGGATTCCACCTTCACCGTCAGATAAGGCGCCGCCATGGCGGTTGGAGAGACCTCCAGGGTCCCTGTCGCAAAGCCGTCGGCCAATGGGTCGTCTGTGAGATTAAACCCAATCGGCGCTAGGTCGGGGTCGTTAAAACCTGTATAGATAGTTGCTGCGGGAGCCAGGGGGTCGTAGATATTGCTGCTTTTGACCGTAACGGTTAAACCGCCGGGGCTCATGACGCTTCCGACAACGTGGTTTGCTGTGATGGTTAAATGATCGACAATGAGCTGTGTCGACGGATTTGGAACGAGGTCATTCAGGTTGAGGACGGTCACCGACACGGGGATCGCGGCGTTGACTGCAGATACCCCTGGGTCATCGGCCAGTTTTGTCCGGATAAAATAGCTCCCGTCACCATCGCTCCCTTCGGTCATAAAGATCCAGGGGCCGCCATCCACACTTGCCGCCAGACGCTGTCCGGGAATTGAACTGGCCCAGGTATTGACATAGACCCCATCCCCATCTTTGCTGTAGGTGGCACTATTGATACTGGCTCCGAAATTTTCGGCGATCATCCCTTGCAGGGTAAATAAATTGGTCTGGATGCAATCGTTTGTTGCGAGCGGGTCTGGCCCGAGGTGAGGATCGCTACAATGCTCTGAAGGATCATAGTCATCTCCAACACCAGGCCCTTCAATCCGGAAGAAGTTTGTACCGAGGGGGCTCCCGGTGACGGTCTCCTCGGTGGTTGTGTCCGAAATATAGGTTTTGCCGTTGGCGAGAAAGCCGGGTCCGACAAAGTTTCCGATGTTATCGGCAAAACGGGTCGGAATCAGGAAGGGGCCGATATCGCCATCCAGAGCCCCTGCAAATTCCCCGGGTCCGGTGATGCCGAGATCTCTCACCAGGCTGAGTCCGGGACCTTTGTGTACTCCGGGTCCGGCGTCTTCCTCGGCGACAAAGTTATATACACCGTAAGGATGTGTTATTCGGTATGATTCTCCAAGAATGAGGTCGTCAATCCGGATACGGACACGAGCGAAGACGATCTGGTCGCCATCAACGATCTCTTCATTAAAAAAGGCGCCTTCGATTGCCATCCCATAAAGGGCCCGGGTCGCGGTACCACGAATACCGGTGGTCGGGTCAACAGGACCTCCCATGAACCCGGCGCCACCCGCGAAGAAAAAGGATTCGTCAGGGAAATTGTTGTTTGGATCTGCCGGGTCATAGGGAAACTGGAGCGGTAAGCCCGCGAAGGGCAGTTCCAGGAAACAATGGGTGAAGGTATCGCAAAGCATCAGTCGGAGATCTTTTTTGTCTTCAAAATAGAAGGGGTATCCGTGGGCCGGATCGGTTGGCCCAAAGCTTTTAAGCCCTTCCACCTGACCGATGTTCTGCGCCTGGACTTGTGTGAGCCCGGCGGGAAGAAGTAACACAATGAACATGAAGCACTGTAGCAAACGTTTCATATTTTTCTCCAATTTAGAGGTGGTATTTCTTTACAGATTTATCATTTAATAAATCGACTGAGGTCATTTTATTTCCAAATTTTTTGCTGAAGTGTTGATAAAAGAATAGATAAATGGCCTCTCTACTCTTCTACTCTGTAGGGGGAGAGCCGCATCCCCATGAGAATCAAACATTAATAGAGCTTAATAATTAATAAGTTAAGGAACATATCAGCTTAATCTTAGCTTAGCCTTAGGCTAAGCTAAGATTAAGCTGAGGCAATTAATAAATAATCAATAAGGTTGATAAAAATATTGAACCTTCCCTAAAAGAGTGGACCCTCTGTTAAGTCGGTGTTATGAAATTAAGAAACCGACAGGAGGGAAGCATGAGTGTTCGAAACAGAAGGAAATATGACCCTGAATTCAAAAGAGAAGCGGTTAGGATTACAGAAGAACCCGGGCGGACGGTTTCGGAGGTATCCGAGGATCTTGGGATAAGCAGTGATTTGATATATCGTTGGCGTCGGCAACAAGGTGAGAATTCTGAATTAGCCTTTCCAGGACATGGCAAAATGGCACTCACACAAGATCAAAAGCGGATTCGAGAACTCGAGAAGAGATTGAGAAATACTGAGATGGAGCGAGACATATTAAAAAAAGCCATGGCCATTTTCAGCAGGGTATCGAAATGAGATACCAGTTTATGGAGAAGAATCGCTCCTCATTTCCGGTGATGAAGATGTGCCGTACATTCAAGATTTCTCCGAGCGGGTTTTATCGTTGGCGAAGGAGACCTTTCTCATCTCGTCAAGTAGAGAACCATCGAATAAGACGACGCATCCGGAAGCTTTATGCCGAACATAATGGAATGGCCGGCAGCCCGATGATCACTGCGGATCTTCGATCAGAGCCAGGATTTACCGCAGTGGGGAAAAACAGGGTGGCACGTCATATGAGAGATATGGGTTTACGTTGCAGGACAGTGAAGAAATATGTTGTCACAACTGATTCCAAACATGATGAGCCTGTGGCTCAAAATCTATTAAACAGGGAGTTTTCTGTGTCTTCTCCGAATACCTCCTGGGTGAGCGATATAACCTAATCTGAAGGTAGGCTCCAGATGGCAGTACTTGACCGTATTTATTGACCTTTTTTCTCGTATTGTTGTGGGCTGGGATTTGAGCGACTCTCTTGATCGCCATTCAATGATCCATGCCTTCCAGAAAGCACTCTTAAAAAGGCAGCCAGATGAGGGGCTTCTTGTTCACAGCGACCGGGGCATCCGGTACGCCAGCACTGATTTCCGGGGATTGCTCAAGAAAAATAAAATGGTTCAGAGTATGAGTCGCAAGGGTAACTGTTGGGACAATGCGGTCGCAGAATCTTTCTTCCATACATTAAAGACTCAACTCATTTACCACAGACGATTTCAGAGAAAAAATGAGATGTAGAAGGCACTGTTCAATTACATTGAACTTTATTACAATCGCAGAAGACGTCATTCAACAAATGGATATCTATCCCCAGCCGAATATGAATCTCAATGGGGAAAACTGCAATATGTGGCTTAACCGACTGTCCACCTTATTGGGGGAAGATCATATTGACCTGGTCTGATAAAAATGGACAGTTTTCTTAGGCCGTTTTTTTTTAAAAGCCATCTCTCCTCAAATTCCCTTGGACTCAAATAACCGAGAGTCGAGTGCCATCGTTTGCTGTTATAGAACATTTTGATGTAATCAACAAC
>DUAG01000001.1 GCA_012960925.1 Candidatus Manganitrophaceae bacterium | reverse complement strand
TCTCAGCTGGCAATACCTTCGCCAAAAAAGTGTCGTAAAAGGGAGCCTTCGAGTATGTTAAGATTTTCAACTCTCACATTGGAAATCACTACTTACCTCAAAGACTCCCCATGGATATTACTACGCTGCTGCAGGTATTGCGTCAAGAGTTAGATCGGACCACGCTCAAGCGTTTAGGCCTTCTCGTTCAGGCGATGCTTACGATGACCGGGCGTATCACGATGTTAGGGTTGTCTCGTTGGGCTGAAAAAGGCGGTAGTTACCGGACGATTCAACGCTTCTATAACACGGCGATCCCTTGGGGGACACTCCAGTGGCTTTTCTTTAAAGCGCATTTATATCAATCGGGGACGGAGTATTTGCTGGTGGGCGATGAAAGTGTGGTCACCAAAGCGGGGAAAATGACGTATGGTTTAGACCGTTTTTTCAGCTCCCTCTTTGGCAAGCCCATTCCTGGATTAGCCTTTTTGGCCTTCTCGTTAGTCAGCGTAGAAGAGCGGAAGTCCTATCCGCTATGTGTAGAGCAAGTGGTTCGCTCCGAGGAAGAAAAAGCGAAAATCCGACAGGAGAAAGCGGCCAAGGCTTCCCGCAAACGCACCGGGTCAAAGAAGAAAAAAAAGGCGGGACGACCTAAAGGCAGCCCCAACAAAAACAAACGTCAGATTAACTGGAACGAAGAGCTGCACCAGGTAAAGCGCATGGCCTTGACGTTGATCGAGCGGGTTCGTCCGTTAGATTTTTTACGCTACCTGGTGCTCGATGGCCATTTTGGAACCAATAATGTGATGCAAATGGTACGACAGAATCTCGGCCTACATCTGGTCTCGAAACTACGACACGACTCAGCCCTGTATTTTCTCTATCAAGGAGCGCAGAAACCGTTAGGGCGGAAACGGGTCTATGGGAACAAAATCGATTATGAGAACATGCCGTCCAAGTATTTGGTGCAGACCGATACCCAAGAGGGGATTCGGACCGATATCTACCAGGCTACCATGTGCCACAAGTCCTTTGCCGACCGACTCAATATCGTCCTTATCGTCAAGACGAATCTCTCCACCCAGAAGAGGGCAAAAGTCATTCTCTTTAGCAGCGACTTAGACTTGGCCTATGACACCCTTATTGAATATTACCAGCTTCGATTTCAGATCGAATTCAATTTTCGCGATGCAAAACAGTTTTGGGGATTCGAAGATTTCATGAATGTCCAGCAGACACCGGTCACCAATGCGGTGGGCCTTTCCTTCTTTATGGTCAACTTGTCGCACCGGCTTCTCAAGGCATTTCGCCAGACCCTTCCCGAGGCCAGTCTCCTCGATCTTAAAGCCCAATTCCGCGCCCAGCGCTATGCCCGAGAAACATTAAAATTGATTCCACAACAGGCGGAACCGATTGTAATAGATCAGATCCTAAAGAACATGCCGATGCTGGGCTCTATTCACCCACTAAATGAGCCTCTCGTCGCTTTCTGAATGGCGAAGGTATTGATATACATGACATCAATAGGATTATCACATAGGTGAAAGCAACTATAAAG